>JAEWIL010000253.1 GCA_023387085.1 Pseudomonadota bacterium
AATGGCGCGCCGGCGCGCGGATGAGGGGCACCTCGCTCCATACGCTCGTCCAGAGGGTCGACAACGGCTTGGGCATCACGATGTTGCCGCAGATGGCGATCGAGGCCGGCATTCTCGATCACACCGACATCGACACGCGCCCGCTCGATTCGGATCACGACTGGCGCACGATCGCGCTCGTCTGGCGCAAGGGCAGCCCGCGCGCCGACGAGTTCCGCATGCTCGCCGACATCTTCCGGCGGCATAAGGCGAATTAGGCGGTCCAGCGCTCCGCGCGGCTGCTGTCGCTCTCGCGCGCTTCGACCCACCGGACGCGCCCGTCAGCGAATGTTTCGCGCTTCCACAGCATCACGTCGGTCTTGAGCCGGTCGATCAGAAATTCGCTCGCCGCCAAGGCCTCCGTCCGGTGCGGACTGCTCGCGAGGACGAGAACGATCGTCTCGCCCGGAACCATCGCGCCGACGCGGTGGATCAGCGTCAATGCCGCGAGGTACCAGCGGTCCATCGCCGCATGGGCAAGATCCGAAAGGCCCGACCCCGTCAGCACCGGATGATGTTCGAGGAATAATTCGGTCAGATCGTCGTCGCCGCGAACACGGCCGATGAAACTCGCACTCGCGCCATGGCCGCCGGCATCGTGCAGGTCGAGTTCGGCGGGGACGTCGATCGCATCCTGCTGCACAAGGACGCGGATCATCCGCCCGTCACCGGCGGGAACAGCGCGACTTCGTCGGCGAACCCGGCCTCCGGCCCGACCATCGCGCCGCCGACAGCCGCGCGAATGCGCGCAGGTTCGGCAAAGGCCAACGCTCCCCGCGCATCGCGGGCCGCCAGCCAGGCCACCAGGTCGGCGACCGTCGCAACGCCTGCCGGCCGGTCGATCACCTCTTCGGCGACGCCCATCCGTTCACGTACCCAGGCGAAATAGCTGATGGTCAGCGCCATCGATCAATCCATATGCTTGAGGCCGACACGCAGATAATCCCAGCCGGTGATCAGCGTCAGCACAGCAGCGCCCCATAACGACGCCAGCCCGACCGTCTTGATCCACGCCATCGCGGGCAGGGCGCCGGCAAGGATCAACGCACCGAACGCGACAAGCTGGAACGTCGTCTTCCACTTCGCGAGCTGCGTCACCGGCATCGACACCTGCAAGGTCGCAAGGAACTCGCGCAAACCCGACACGATGATCTCGCGCAACAGGATCATAAGCGCGGCGATGACATGATATCCGGTGATGTCGCGGGTAAAGACCAGAAGCAGGATCACCGCCGCGATCATGATCTTGTCCGCGATCGGGTCCAGGAAGGCGCCAAGCCGCGACACGATCCCGCGCGAGCGGGCAACATAGCCGTCAAAATAATCGGTGATGCCCATCAGGCAATAGAGGCCGAAGGCGAGTCCATAATCGATCGGCTTCGGCTGCAGCGACCCTTCGGTCACGCCCGGCCACAGCAGGAAGAGCAGGATGGGAACCGCCAATATGCGCGACAGCGTCAATATGTTCGGAAGGCTGAGCATGATCCCCGTCGGCGTGTCCGTTTCAGGTCGGCGCCCCAATTGGGCTTTGACCGTCAAAGCCCTAACCGATAAGCCCCCCCGGCGACAACAAGATTGCCTTGGGCGGAATGATCCGGGGCGGGCGTTGTCGAAATGTCGGGCTGCAAGAGTGGATTTTCAATGACCGGTTCCTTTGCGCTGATGAAGCAACGCCGGTTCCTGCCGCTTTTCGCCACCCAGTTCCTCAACGCCTTCAACGACAATTTCTACAAGATGGCGATGGTGATCCTCGTCACCTTCACCATCTACAAGGATCCCGAAACCGAAGCCTGGTTCAACGCGCTGGCGGCGGGGCTTTTCATTCTTCCCTTCTTCCTGTTTTCGGCGCTGGCGGGGCAACTGGCCGACAGCAGCGACAAGACGCGGCTCATCCGCCTGATCAAAAGCGCCGAGATCGGCATCATGATCGTCGGCGCCGCCGGAATATGGCTGCACAATGTGCCGTTGATGCTGATCGCGCTATTTTCGATGGGGATGCACTCGACCTTCTTCGGGCCGATCAAATATGCGATCCTGCCGCAGCATCTGCACGAGGACGAAGTGCTTGCAGGCACCGGCTGGGTCGAGGCGGGAACCTATATCGCGATCCTTGGCGGGACGATCGTCGGCGGGCTGACGCCTCCCCACATCGCCATACCCGGGATTATCATCGTGGCTGTCATCGGGCGCCTGACCGCCAGTTCGGTGCCCGCGGCCCCGCCCGAAAAAGAAGCCGAAGGGCTCAAGATCGACCATAATGTCTTTCGCTCGTCGTGGCAGCTGGTCAGCGGGACGATGCATATTCCGCGGCTGTTCCTCGCGATCGTGTCGATCAGTTTCTTCTGGGCGATCGGCGCGATACTCGCCGCGCAATTCCCCCCGCTCGTCAAAAACGCGCTCGGCGGCGACAACACGGTCGCGACGATGTTCACCGCCATTTTCTCGGTCGGCGTCGCGATCGGATCGATCATCGTCAACCGCCTGCTGAAGGGCCATGTGTCGGCGCGCTATTCGCCGGGTTCGGTGATCGTCATGGGATTGTTCGTTCTCGACCTCTGGTGGTCGGTGAAGGGCTGGCAGCATGCCGACGGCACGCTGATGGACTGGCGCGAATTTCTGTCGATCACCGCGGGCGAGCGTCTGATTTTCGACCTGTTCGGTATCGCCGTGGCGGGCGGGATGTTCGTTGTGCCGCTTTACGCTTTCCTGACGACGACGGTCGCGAAGTCGCTGACCGCGCGCACCGTGGCGGCGAACAATATCGTCAATTCGGGTTTCATGGTCGCCGCAACCCTGCTGCTCAGCGTACTGATCGGCCTGGGGCTGACGATCGCCGACACGCTTCTGATGGTGGCGGCGATGTGCCTGGTATCGGCGTGGCTCGCCTGGAAGTTACACAAGGCCTGCGATTAGTTCCGCGACCGGCGCGGTGTTTCCGTCCGGTGCGGCGTCGGGGTGGGTAAGGGACGTTCCCTCTCCCGTCGGGAGAGGGATATCGTTGAACTCGGCATCGAGATAATAGCACGACGCCCTATTTCGCGCGCGCGCCGTCGATGCTCCAGATCCCCGCGCCGCGCGTCGCGACGAACAGGAAGATGAAGCAATAGAGCGCGATGGCTTCACCGCCGTTGACGATCGGGAAAAAATCCTTGCTGCCATGCACCATCCAATAGCCGACTGCGGACATGCCGCTGGCGACAAAGGCGGCCGGGCGCGTGAACAGGCCGATCGCGATCAGGCCGCCGGCGACCAGCTCGATCGTTCCCGCCGCCTGCAGCATCGGGTTGAGCGGCATCGGAAAAGCCACCGGAAAGTTGAAGAATTTCTGCACACCGTGCGCGAGGAACAGCAGGCCCGCGACGATCCGCAGCAACGCATAGGCCTGTTCGCCAAATCCATCGAGAAACTTCATGATGAGACCCCTCCTGTCAAAGACGGGGCGATGCTAATCCAGCTTGGCGGAGCCGCAAAGCGCATTATCCGAAACACAGCGTTTATAGCTGGTTGGCCGGCATCGGGCACGGGAAAAGCGGGCGGTCCGAATTTTTTTGCGCCCGATGTCACATCCGCCGATGCCGTCTCGTCAAGTCTGTACACCCCAGCAAAGGAGACAGACATGACCAAGGTAACCGACCCCTTCGCCGCCTCGCCGCACCTCATGAAGCAATGGATGGCCGTCAGCATGGCGGCCGAGAAGAGCCTCGACAAGACGCTCGTCGAACTCGTCAAGATCCGCTCGTCGATCCTCAACGGTTGCGCGAACTGCATCAACATGCACACCGCCGACGCCCGCGCGCACGGCGAGACCGAACAGCGCATCTATCTGCTCGCCGCGTGGCACGAAGCGCCCGTCTATACGCCCCGCGAACGCGCCGCGCTCGCCTGGACCGATGCCTTGACCCGCCTCTCGCAAGGTCACACACAGGCCGAAGCGCGTGCGGCGCTCGACGAGCATTTCACCGCGGAGGAGCAGATGAACCTCACCGTGATGATCAATGTGATCAACGGATGGAACCGCATCGCGGTCGGCTTCGACCTCTGGTACGAAGGCGGCACCCCCGCAAGGGCCGCCTGATGACCGGCGAGGGCATCGGGAAGGCGGTCGACGCCGCGGCGAGTTTCGACCCGCTGCGTCCGCTCCTGACCCGCGTCGCCTATCGCATGCTCGGTTCGGTCGCCGATGCCGAGGATGTGGTGCAGGATGCCTTCATTCGCTGGCTCGGCACCGACCGCGAAGCGGTGCGCGAGCCGGCGGCCTTCCTTCGCCGCACGGTGACGCGGCTCTGCCTCGACCAGATCAAGTCGGCGCGCGTGCAGCGCGAGACCTATGTCGGTCCCTGGCTCCCCGATCCGCTGGTCGAGGAGGAGGAAGAGGACGACGTCACCCTGCCGCTGATGCTTGCGCTCGAACGGCTCTCCCCCCTCGAACGCGCGGCCTTCCTGCTTCACGACGTTTTCGGGGTCGAATTCGACGAGGTTGCGAAGACGATCGACCGCGATCCCGCCGCGACGCGCCAACTCGCGGCCCGCGCCCGCACCCACGTCCGCGACGCCCGCCCGCGCTACAAGCTGGAGAAGGAGCGGGGGCTCGAGATCGCGAACGCGTTCTTCGCTGCCTCGCGCAGCGGTGACATGGGCGCGCTCGGCGCGATGCTTGCCGCGGACGTCGGCATGTGGTCCGACGGCGGCGGCAAGCGCCCCGCCGCGATAGTCCCCGTCCTTGGCTTCAACACGGTGATGACGCTCCACCGCAGCCTTGCGGTGCTGTTCGCCAAACATGGCTCGACCCTCGTCCACACCGGCACGATCAACGGCCTGCCCGGTTTCGTCACTCGCGAGGCTGACGGCGAGTTCCAGACCACCGCGCTGGAGATCGAGAAGGACAAGATCACCGGCATTTATGTGATGCGGAACCCCGACAAGCTGAAGCATATGCATTAGCGCGGGGATCGAGCGTCCGATAGCGACCGAAGTCGGACGTCAATCCTCCCTGCGGCGGAGCCGTGGGGAGGGGGACCGCCGAAGGCGGTGGAGGGGCGGTAGCCTCGCGCCAATGGCCCCTCCGTCACCCCA
>JAEWIL010000258.1 GCA_023387085.1 Pseudomonadota bacterium
GCCGACGATGGCCGACACGACCGATATGACGAACAGCCCTGCGAGCCCGCCCAGCAGCGCGGGTCCGATATTGGTTGAAACCCAGTGCCACCATTCGCCGAGCGAAGCCCCCTCGTCATAGAGGATATACAGGTCGGCTACATGGGTGTGCAGCCCGAACAACGTGTTGCCGAGCCATACCGACGCCGCGAGGATCAGCGGCGTCGTCAGCGGATTGGAGAGGAAGGTCATAGCGGCGCCGATCGGGATATTGGCCCGAAAAGGCAGCGCGAGCAGCGCGACGCCCAATATCTGAACGCCGGGGATCAGGAAGAAAATGCCGACGAACAGCCCGAGTGCGGTGCCGCGGCGCACCGACGTGCGCGTGAAGCGCCACAAATGGCTGTGCGCGACGCGGTGCGCGAAGGGTTTGATGAAGCGGCTTTCCAGCAATTCCTCGCGCGTCGGCGAGTTGCGGCGGATCCAATTCATCAGGAACGCCTTGTCGCGTGGCTTGCCGCCGCTCATCCGCGGTCCTTCATCAACCGTTCCTTGTCGCGCTTCCAGTCGCGTTCCTTGATAGACTCCCGCTTGTCGTGCGCCTTCTTGCCCTTCGCGAGCGCAAGTTCGACCTTCGCGCGGCCGCGACTGTTGAAATAGACCGACAGAGGCACAAGCGTCATACCCTGACGCATCACGCCCGCGTGCATCTTGTTGATCTCGCGGCCGTTGAGCAGCAGCTTGCGCGGCCTTTTGGGCTCGTGATTGAAGCGGTTTCCGTGGCTGAATTCGGGAATATTGGCGTTGATCAGCCAGACCTCGCCGCCGGTCACCTCGGCATAGCTTTCGGCGATCGTGCCCTCGCCGAAACGCAACGACTTCACCTCGGTGCCCTGCAACGCAATCCCGGCCTCGAACACCTGTTCGATGGCATAGTCGAAGCGCGCGCGCCTGTTCTCGGCGACGCCCTTCTTCTTGTCGAATTCTGCGGCGGACTGCGGACGGGCCATGCGATTAAACCTGGAGAACTCCTGCCGCGACCAGTGCGGCGTCGACGGCCCTGCACGATGCGTCGGACGCCGCAATGATAGGTAGGCGCACTTCGGGGGAAAACCAGTCGTGGATGCGTGACAGCGCATATTTCACCGGCCCGGGCGAAGCGTCCGAGAACATCGCCTTGTGCAGGTCGAACAGCCGGTCGTGGAGCACGAGCGCGCCCGACCAATCGCCCGACGCGCAGGCCTTGGCGAAATCGGCGCAGAGCCGCGGCGCGACATTGGCGGTGACCGAAATGCAGCCGAAGCCACCTAGAACGGCGTGCGGCAGCCAGAGATCGTCGTTACCGCTCAACTGGCAGAAATCCGCACCTGCTCCCGAGCGGTGGATCGTAACCCGCGCCAGATCGCCGCTCGCATCCTTGATCGCAACGACCGACGGGATTTCGGCAAGCTTGCACATCGTCTCGGCGCCGATGTCGGTGACGGTGCGTCCGGGCACATTATAAACGACGATCGGTAGATCGCTCGCATCGGCCAGCGCCTCGAAATGCGCGATCAGCCCCTCCTGCGTCGGGCGGTTGTAATAGGGCGCAACGACGAGCGCTGCGGTCGCGCCTGCCCGCTCGGCATAGCGCATGTGCCGGATCGCGGTCGCGGTGTCGTTCGATCCGCAGCCGGCGATCACCGGCACGCGGCCTGCCGCCGCGTCGATGCAGGCGTCGATCACCTGATAATGTTCGTCAAAGCTCAGCGTCGGGCTTTCGCCCGTGGTGCCGCACGGCACGAGCGCGCTCGTTCCCTCGTCGATCTGCCATTCGACCAGCCGTTTGAACGCCGGCGCATCGAACGCACCGTCGCGAAATGGCGTCACCAAGGCGGGAATCGACCCCGAAAACATGCTCCGCTCCTTTACAAAGACTCCGCGCCGCCGATAGGATCAGCCGGCGCGCCGCTATTGAACGTCTATTCAGCGCCCCGCAAGGAGTTTGCAACTACCATGGCCGGCATGATTTCGCTGACCCGTATTTCCCCCTTGGCGCTTGCCGCCGCTCTTGTCTTTCCCACCATCGCCCACGCGGGTGAACTGACTCCCGAACAAATGGCCTGGTATCGTGCCCAGATGGGACTGGCCGCTTCGTCGGGACCGCCGCCATCAACCAGTTCGGTCGGCGATGCGGTTATGGAATGGCGCCGCCTTACCGCAACCAACACCGCGTCTTTCGACCAGCTTTCGCGCTTCCTGATCGCGAATCGCGACTGGCCCGACACCGACAAGCTGCGCGTGCGCGCGGAAAAGGCGATCGCGCTCGACAGCTATGATCCGCAGCGCACCCTCGTCTTCTTCCAGGCCTATCCGCCGCGCACCCCAAGCGGCGAATTGCGCTACGCGCTCGCGCTCAATGCGACCGGCCGCCGAGAAGACGCCAATGCCGCCGCCCGTCGTGCATGGACCGGCGGGATCGTCGACGAGATGGAGGTAAGCCGCGCGCTCAGCTTCTTCCCGGGCGCCTTCACCGCCGCCGACCATGATGCGCGGATGGATCGGTTGCTCTGGACCGGATCAACGATCGCGGCGGGCCGCCAGCTCGCCTACGTCTCGCCCGACAAGCGCGCGGTCTTCGCGGCGCGCCTCGCGATGCGGAGCGGCGCGGTCGATGCCGCATTGCAGGCCTCGGCGGTCGAAAGCCAGAACCCGTCGATCACCCGTACCGACGCGGGCTATATCGCCGACAAGGCAACCTGGCTCCGCAAGGCGGGCCGTGTCGGCGAGGCGCGCTCGCTGCTGGCGGCGCCCCGTTCGCTTGCAAAGGCACCGACCGATACCGAGGAATGGATCGAGACGCTGCTCACCAACGCGCGGCAGGCCGATGCCGCGGGCGACAAGCTGACCGCTTATAATATCGCGAAGCAGATCGACGACAGTTTCGCTCCGGGCGTCGTGATCCGCGAGGCTCCGCTGAGCGTTCGCGATGATTATACGTCGCTCGCCTGGCTCGCCGGCCAGCTCGCCTACAAAAGCCTTGGCCGCCCAGCCGAAGCGGTGCGCCTCTATGCTGCGTATGGCGAAGCGGCGCGGTCGGCGCAAACGCGCACCAAGGGGTTTTACTGGGCAGGCCGTGCGGCGCAGGCGGCCGGCGACCGCGAAACGGCAAACCGTTACTTCAACGATGCCGCGCAGCATTACGACCAGTTTTACGGTCAGCTTTCGCTTGAACATCTTGGTCGTCCGCAGCCCAAGCCGACGCCCAACCCGACGATCCAGGTCGATAGCAGTGAGCGGCGCGCCTTCGAGGATAACAGGCTGGTGCGCGCGGCGCGCGCGCTGGGCGAGATCGGCGCCTGGCGCGAACAGTCGCAGTTCCTGCGCGCGATTGCACAGCGGGCAAGCACGCCGGCGGACCATGTCCTTGCCGGTCAGCTCGCCTCGGCGATCGGACGCCCCGACTTGGGCGTGATGATCGGACGCAGCGCGCAGGCGAACAGCCTCGACGCGGTTGAGGTATCGGGATTCCCTACCGTTCGCGTTCCGTCGGGGCACGAGGGCAACTGGACCTTCATCCATGCGATAACGCGGCAGGAAAGCCAGTTCGACCGGCAGGCGGTCAGCCACGCCGGTGCACGCGGGATGATGCAGTTGATGCCGGGCACGGCGCGCGAAGTCGCAGGCAAGCTGGGGCTCAGCTATGACGCCGGCTCGCTTACCAGCGACACCAATTACAACATGACGCTCGGCTCGACCTATTTCCAGCAGATGCTGAGCTATTTCGGCGGCAGCTACCCCCTCGCGGTCGCGGCCTATAACGCCGGGCCGGGCAACGTGAACAAATGGCTGCGCACCAACGGCGATCCGCGCGGCGGCGCAATCGACATGGTCGACTGGATTGAGGCGATCCCGATCTTCGAGACGCGCAACTATGTCCAGCGCGTGCTTGAAAATGCCGTCGTCTATGACACGCTGCGCGAAGGGCGGACGCTGCCGAAGGCGCCGCTCAGCTTCTACCTCGGCCGCCGCGCTCCGGGATAAGCCCGGATGGCGGGGGAGAAGAGCAACATCATTTCGCCTGCGGGGTTCGCCGCGTTGCGCGCCGAATATCAGACGCTGCTCGGCGACGAGCGTCCGAAGCTGGTCGAGGTGATCAGCTGGGCGGCAGGCAATGGCGACCGCAGCGAGAATGGCGACTATATCTATGGCCGCAAGCGCCTCCGCGAGATCGACCGGCGCCTCGGCTTCCTCGCCCGCCGGATGAAGGCGGCGCGCGTCGTCGATCCCGCGCAGCAACCCGACAAGAGCCGGATATGGTTCGGCGCGACCGTCGAGCTGGCCGACGAGGACAACGCCCGCCGCATCGTCACTTTGGTCGGCGACGACGAAGCCGACGCGGGCGAAGGCCGAATCGGGTGGAACAGCCCCCTCGCCCGCGCACTTCGCGGCGCCACAATCGGCGATCTTCGCACGGTACAGCTTCCGGCCGGTCCCAAGGAATGGGAGGTGATGGCGGTCAGCTATCCCTGACGGTCATTCACCTATCCCGGCGATCAATTCTCTCTGATCCTTGCGCAGTTCAGGCAGATCGCGCGCGAGTTTCGCCCAATAGGCCGCTTCCTTCGGGTCGGCCGTCACCCCGCTACCCTTTGCATAGGCCCAGGCCAGAATGGCCCGCGAGCCCGCGAAGCCGGCGCGCGCGCCGATGCCGCAATCGTCGATCGCCTGTGCCAGCGTCTTGTCGGCAAAATGTGCCTCGCAGAGCCAATGATTGCCTTCGGGATTGCCGCCGTCGGCGATGCCCCGCAGGCGAACCATGTTCGCCGCCCTCGTATCTGGAAAAACCGTAAGCGCGAAGATCGCGGCCGGATGCCCCTTCGCCGCTGCCTCGGCATAGAGCGCCTGCGAGCGAACGAAATCGGGGAGGCCGAAGGTGCCGACCGCGAGACGATAGGCGAGATGCGTTTTGGCCTTGGAAAAACCGGCATCGGAGGACGCAACATAGAGATCGTACGCGCGCTTGACATTCGCCGGCGTCGGATCGGTCTCGAGCAGCAGATAAGCGAGTTCCTGCTGCCCCGCAGGAAAATTCTGCGCCGCCGATCGTTCGAGATAGGCGCGGGCGCGCGGCACATCCTTTTTGACCCCGACGCCGAGCGAGAACATATAGCCCGCAAGATGCTGCGCCAGCGGATCTCCGCCGTCGGCAAGCCCGATCAGTTCGGCGGCGGGATGGCGCGACAGGACATCGGCGATCAGTACCGGCTCGTCCTCGATCGCCAGCCGGTCGAGCGAAATGTCGGCGAGCGGCTTTGGCGCCGCGCCGCGCAAAGCGGAGGGCGCCGCTGGAGCGGGCGGCGGCGCTGACAGCGAGCCAAGCGTTCCGCCCGTCTTTTCGGGCACGGCCGGCGGCGCGACGAGGTAATAATCATCGAACCAGCTGCCATAATGAAACGGCTGCTGCGGGCCAAGGTCCATACCGAACGTGCGCTTGTAGACGTCGCGCGAAACGATTTTGAAATAGTCGGCGATTTCAAGTCCCGGGACGCCGAGTTCCTTGACCACCGCAGCGGCAAACGGGCTGACCGGCGATCCGACCGGCGCATAATCGAGCGCCGGGCGGCCTTTGGCGGTCGAATAGAAGACCGCGCCCTGCCCGATGTCGAGCAGACCCAGCGGCGCTGATCCGGCCTCGCCCCTCGCGACGTCTGCGTCTTCAACGCGCACGACGGGCTCGGCGGTGCGACAGGCGTCGACGAACAGCAGGGTGAAGGCGCCCGAAGGCACGACGCGCTTCACCAGCGCCTCGATCGACAGGTAACGTTTTTCGACATCGGCGCGCCGGGTCGCGGGCGGTGCGTCCATCGGCACCATCCAGTTGCGTCCGCCATATTCGAAGCCGTGCCCGGCATAATAAAGGATCACCGACTTGGCGCCCCTCGCTTCGTCGGCGAATTTGGCGAGGCCGGCATCGAGCGCCGCTTTGTCGGCGTTGCGGATCACGCGCGGCGCGATCCCGGCCTTGGCGAAGGCATCGCAGACATAGTCGATATCGTTGACCGCATTCCGGAGCGACGGCCAATCCCAGTCGTTATAGGCGCTGTTGCCGATCAGCAGCGCGACGCGATCGCCCTTGAGCGGCGCGGCGCCACACGCGTCTCCCTGCGCTGACGCCTGTGACGCGAAGCCCAGTGCAAAAAAAGCCGCGCACAGCGTGGCCAGCCGTTTTCCACCCCTCATATCCGCCCTTCCCCCGCGCAAATCGTCCGGCCAGAGAAGCCCGGAAAACTGCGCAACTTCACTCGCAAATCGCCCTTTCGTGCCCGCGACGCGCCTTTCATCGCGTGGCCCCCGGCGACGACGGCAGCCTAAGTCGGAGGACCGATGTAGGAAAGCGCAATTTCGCCTGTGAGTGCGGTCATAAACAATGGCATGAAGGCGTCCTATTTCACGACATCGACCTATCGCGGAGAGGCGTATGAGGAAATTGGTCTTGGCGGCGTTCCTGTTGGCGCCGGGAACGACGCAGGCGATGCAGGGGCCCGAGATCCCTCCGATGTCCGATGACGAAATCCGCGCCGACCTGAAGGACGGCGAAGAGATCGAGGCCCGCGTCGATGGTGACATGAACGGCGACGGTGACATCGACACCGCGTGGATCGTCCGTGGCGAGGACAGGCGCACGCTCCATGTCAGCCTCGCGGTGCGAGGCGAATATGATGCGTACCACGCGCCGGCGGGCAGTATGGAGCTCGACGCTTACCCGCTCGGGCCCGCCGAAATGACGGTCGCGAAGGGCGTACTGCTGGTGAAAGACCTGACCGGCGGGACGACCGCGATATCGGCCGCCTATCGCTTTCGCGGCGAAAAGGCGCAGCCAAAGATGCGCCTGATCGGGCTAGACGCGACACTCTACAGCCGCACCTATGCCCATGACGGAGCCGAGATGAGCTGGAACCTGCTGACCGGCGACGTAATCGCGACGAAGTTGAAACTCGTCGGCAGCGGCGAAAACGCCACTTACGATAAATCTGCCGTCAAACGCTTCAAACGGCCGGTTAAAACCTGGTATCTGGAAAGCACGCCAAACGCTGAAGACTCGCTCGATGCGGCGATGCATGGCAAGTGAGCCGTGCAGAAAACGCGCGATCAGCCGCGTAGCAACGCCGGCACGATCCAGATCGCTGACAGCACGATAATCACCGCGGTCAGCGAAATCGCCAGGACATAGCGAACGCCCTGCCCCTTCACACCGCTGCTGGCTTCGGTCTCGGTCACCTCGACATGGTCATCGACGACTTGCATGGTCCGTCTCCCTTTCTGGTCCGGATAATACGCGGGCCTTCACCGCGCGGTTCCCGCGCTGTCGAACGAGAAGAGTAAGCCAGAGGGTCTGTAAGCCGGGTTCTGTCCACCCCTTTTGACGGGGGATGGGCGATCATTCCTCTAGGCGACCGGTTGCCCGGACGCTCAAGCAGTCAACCCGGACGGCGGGGCCGGAACCAGCCCTGAGTGACCTCGTGCCATCCCTATTCGACCTTGCTCCCGGTGGGGTTTGCCGTGCCGCGTCCGTTGCCGTCCGCGCGGTGCGCTCTTACCGCACCCTTTCACCTTTCGCCGGGCCGAAGCCTTTGGCGTTCTGCTCTCTGTGGCACTTTCCCTGACTCCCTCGCGGGAGCCGCCGGACGTTATCCGGCACCGTGGTTTCCGTGGAGCCCGGACTTTCCTCCCCCGCTTGCGCGGCGGCGATCGCCCGACCCTCTGGCTGGAGCCACTATAGCGCGAATGGCCCGACATTGCGAGAGTTATGCGGAGCATCGGCATCGAGGTCGAGCGCGGTCGTTTGCCGGAGCAAATCAGCGATTATTCCGTTTGCATCCATAGCTTCCTTTTCGTCATTGCGGGGAGGGGAGCGACGAAGCAATCGCCAGCGATCGACAAGGCAGGGCGATGGCGGGAGATTGCTTCGCTCCGCTCGCAATGACGAAACGGTTGCGAGGAGGATAATCAACGATCAAGTACCGGTGACGATGAAAGACAGCGCCGCAACCGGCCGCTAACGGACCATTATGGATAGCCCGGTGTTTTCGGTACTTCGGGGATCGGGATGAACTCCTCGCTGTCGCCGGGGACCAGCGGGAATTTGCGGTCTTTCCAGTCATGCTTCGCTTGCGTGATCCGGTCGCGCGACGAACTCACGAAATTCCACCAAAGGTGGCGCGGCGTGGTGAAGGCCTCGCCGCCGAGCAGCATCACGCGCGCATCGGTAGCGGCGCGCAGCGTCATCGCCTGCCCCGGCTTCAGGATATAAAGGCTGTACCGCTCGAGCGGTTCGCCATCGAGGCTTGCATCGCCCAGCGCCACGACCACCGCGCGCTCGTCGGCGTCGGCCTCGATCGGCAAGCTCGCGCCGGCGTTCATCAATATGTCGGCATAGATCGTCGCGCTGTGCTGGGTGGTCGGGGCCGTCGCGCCCCACAGGCTGCCCATGATGACGCGCGCCGAGACATGCCCATCCTCGACGAGCGGCAAATTTTCGGCCGCGACATGCTCGAACGCCGGATCGACCTCTTCCTTGCCGTCGGGAAGCGCCAGCCAGGTCTGCATGCCCGAAATGCCCGACCCTGTCGCCCGTTCGGCCTGCGGCGTCCGTTCCGAATGGACGATCCCGCGCCCCGCAGTCATCAGGTTGCACGCGCCCGGCCGGATCGTCGCAAAGGTGCCGAGACTGTCGCGATGATCGATCGCGCCTTCGAAGAGATAGGTGAGCGTCGCGAGGTTGATGTGCGGGTGCGGACGCACGTCCATCCCCTGCCCGATGTCGAAATGCGCGGGACCGAACTGGTCGACGAAGATGAAGGGCCCGACCATGGTTCGCTCCTTGTCCGGCAGGGTGCGGCGGACATCGAACGCGCCGATATCGTGGGTCGAGGGGGTTATGACAGTGAACATCGACTCGGACTCCATACTCAGACTCCATCCGGCGCGGGCCTGCGCAATATTTTTTCCAGCGATTTTCCCCTGGCCAGTTCGTCGACCAGCTTGTCCAGATATCTGATCTCCCGCATCAGCGGGTCGGCGATATCCTCGACGCGCACGCCGCAGACGACGCCCCTGATCTCGCTGCGCGCCGCGTTCAGCGCAGGCGCACCGGCGAAGAATCCGGCAAAATCGGTGCCGGCGGCGAGCAGCACATCCAATTGCTGCTGGCTATAGCCGGTCAGCCAGCGGATGACCTCGTCGACCTCCGCCTTTGTCCGCCCCTTTCGTTCCGCCTTGGCAACCAGGAGCGGATAAACCTTTGCAAAGCTCATCCGATAGATGCGGTGCTCGGTCATGCGGGGCTCATTCTCCGGGCGCGCGCGCCCTGATCGCGAGCGCATGGACGCGATTGCCCGGCAAGTCGCCAAGTGCCTTGTTCACCGCGCGCTGGCGCGCCACGCGATTCATGTCCGCGAAACCCGCCCATTCGATGTCGAGGCTGAAATGCGACTCGCCGCTGCCGTCATCCCCGGCATGCCCATGATGGCTGGCGCTATCGTTGTTGAGGGTGAAACGGGCGTCGGGAAAGGCTGCGGCCAACAGGCTCTCCATCTCTTGCTGTGCGGGACCTTTACTGTTCATGGGGTTGACCATAGGTCCTCGATCGCCAAATTATAAGTCCTCCCGAACCACCCGAAAGCCCGTTGTGCCCTCTTCCGCACGTCCGTCCCGTTTTCATGGCCGCATCCCGCGCGAGGAACCCTGCGCCGTGCCCGGCTGCCGCGAACCGGGCGAGTTTCGGGCGCCCGTTTCCTCGCATCGCTCGCCCGATGGTCCGCCGCCCTATCGCTTCCTGTGCCTCGACCATGTCCGCGAGTTCAACGCGGGCTATAATTTCTTCGAGGGCATGACCGCCGACCAGATCATGGCGGCGCAATCACCGACCGCAGGTTGGGAGACCGAGAGCCGCGCCTTTCGCGCCGCTGGGAGCGCCGACCTGCCGCCGCGCTGGGCCGATTTCAAGGACCCGATGGACGCGCTCGGCGCGCGCTTTCGCCAGCGAATGGACGAAGCGCGGCGCGAGGCCGCCAACCCGTCGCTTTCGCGCGAAGAACATGCCGCGATGCGATTGCTCGCGTTGCCCACCGATGCCGATCGCGCCGCGCTTCGCCGTCGGTACAGCGAACTCGTTCGCAAATATCACCCCGACCGCAACGGCGGCGATCGCAGTTTCGAGGCGAGACTCGGCGAGGTGGTTGCGGCATATCAGTTGCTGAGGAAGACGAAGGCGTTCGCATAGGAGAAGCGTGATGAGCGATCTCGACGAAAGGCGTATCGAAACCGTCCGCCGCCACATGGCGCTGGAGATCACGCACGATTGGGACGGCGTCCTCGCGACCTTCGACCATCCGCGGTACGAATTGCTGGGCCCCGGCACGGTCTTCGACGGCGAGACCGCGGTGCGGTCCTATTTCGCCGCCTCGCGCGAACCCTTTCCCGATCAGGCGAACGAAATCATCGCGATCGCCGCCGATGGGGCAACCAACACGGTCCTCGTCGAATTCTGGCTGACCGGCACGCATCTCGGTCCGCTGCGCCTTGGCCTGCGCACGATCGAGCCGACCGGCAAGGCATTCCGAATCCGGATCGCGGCGAGCTTCGAGTTCGCGCCGGGCAGCGACAAGATCGTCTGCGAGCGCCCCTATTACGACCAGTCGGCGGTGATGAGGGCGCTCGATCTGCTCTGAATAAGGCGTTGCAAGCCGCAACCCATGACGATACCGCGACGGCGAAGCGCCCGAACGGCGGCGACTCTCCCATTTGCTACGCTGGACTTTTGCCATGACCGATATCCCGAACAGCCTTCCCGACCATCACGGCTCGACGCTGCTTCCCGCGCCCGATGTCGAGGTCGATGCACGCGAGGTCTTCGGGGTCGATATCGACATGAAGGTCCCGGCATTCAGCGAGGCCGACGAGCGGGTTCCCGATCTCGACCCCGCCTATGTGTTCGATGGCGACACGACGCTCGCCATCCTTGCCGGGTTCAAGTTCAACCGCCGCGTGATGGTTCAGGGCTATCACGGCACCGGCAAGTCGACGCACATCGAACAGGTCGCCGCGCGGCTCAAATGGCCGTGCATCCGCGTCAACCTCGACGCGCACATCAGCCGCATCGATCTGGTGGGCCGCGACGCGATCGTGCTGAAGGATGGCCAGCAGGTCACGGAATTCCGCGAAGGCCTGTTGCCGTGGGCGTTGCAGACGCCGACCGCGCTCGTTTTCGACGAATATGATGCGGGCCGTCCCGACGTGATGTTCGTGATCCAGCGCGTGCTGGAGGCGGAGGGCAAGCTGACCCTGCTCGACCAGAACCGCGTGATCCGTCCGAATCCGCATTTCCGCCTGTTCGCTACCGCGAACACCGTCGGCCTTGGCGATACGAGCGGGCTGTATCACGGCACCCAGCAGATCAACCAGGGCCAGATGGACCGCTGGAACATCGTCGTCACGCTGAACTATCTGCCCGCCGCGACCGAAAGCGAGATCATCCTGAAGAAGGTGCCGGGCACCGACGACACGACCGTCGCCAATATGGTGAAGGTTGCCGATCTGACGCGTCAGGGCTTCATCAACGGCGACATCTCGACCGTCATGTCGCCGCGCACGGTGATCAGCTGGGCGCAGAACGCCGCGATCTTCAACAATCTGGGCTTCGCCTTCCGCCTGTCGTTCCTGAACAAGTGCGACGAGGCCGAACGGATGATCGTCGCCGAATATTATCAGCGCGTGTTCGGCGAGGACCTGCCCGAGAGTGTGATCGGCAAGTGAGGCCGATGCGCCACCTCGCGGTGGCGTCTGCGGCGCTGGCTCTCGCGGCGTGCGTCGCGCCGGTCGACTATGGCAAGGTCCGCCACGCCGCCTATGTCGCCGACCCGCGCTGCACCGCACAGGCGGGCGCGCCGGTCGATGAGGATGCGCTGCCGCTATTCTTCGTCACGAGCCGCCTTCCCGATTGCCGCGCCGACGCGATCACCTTGCTCAATCATCGTGGAGATACGGTGCGCTACGGCCGCTTCGCCGCGCCGCGCGAAATGAATATCGGCGGCAAGAAGAAAAAGCTGCGCACGCCGATGGCGTTCCAGAACGAAGGCGACTGGTGGCAGGCGCTGCAAGCCGAAACCGATCGCAGGCAGGGCCGCGTCCTGCTCTATGTCCATGGCTATCGCGAGACGTTCGAGACCACATCCAAAGATGCGGCGCAGATCGCGCGCATGACCGGTTTCGACGGACCGGTGATCGAATATAGCTGGCCCTCGCAGGGCCAGGTGCTGAAATATGCGGTCGACGAGACCAACATGTATCACGACGTCCGCCATTTCGGGGATTTCCTGCGGACGCTCGCCGACCGGCCGTGGGTCAAGGAAATCGTCATCGTGTCGCACTCGCTCGGCGCGCGGCTGGTAATCCCGGCCGTCACCACCGCCGACCGCCTGTCGCGCCGCGCCGGGCGCACGACCAATATTTCCAACCTCATCCTCGCCTCGCCCGACATCGACCGCGAAACATTCGAACGCGATATCGTCGACGATGTCCTCGCGCCCGAGCGGGTCGAGCGCGGGCGGCACATGACGATCTATGTTTCGCTACGCGACAAGGCGCTCGCCGCTTCGCGCGTGCTGCACGGTTATCCGCGGCTCGGCTCGCCCTATTGCTTCGACCCGTTCGAGGCGGCGGACCTGAAAGCCAGGGGCCTGCCCCAACGTTGCTATGTGAAGGCAGTGCCGGGCGTGACGGTGATCGACACGACCGAAGTGTCGCGCGGATCGACCGGGCACAGCAACTATCTGCGCAGCGCGGTCGCGTGCCGCGATTTCGTCGATGTCATCGCGGGCAAAAATTCGCGACCCGAGCGCGTCGCGACGGCATGGCCCCACGTCTTCCGGCTGATTGTCGACCCGGCGGATCCCAAGCCCGACGATAATGCGATCTGTCACCGCACCGCCGACAACGAAGAGGATTGAGCCGCCTCAGCCGAACCCGCACATGATCGCGAAATTGGCGAGCCAGACTATGGGCCCCTCGCCCGTCCACAGCCACAGGCCGCCAACCGCAACAGCCAGGAACAGCGCGAGCGCGATCCAGTCCTGGCGCGCCAACCTCATGCGGCCTGCGGCCGTTTGATCGGCGCGTCGGCGATGGGCAAATGAACGAGCCCCGCAAAGAGGCCGAGCGCGATGGCGAAGCCCCAGGCGATATTGTAACTGCCGGTCGCGTCGAAGATCAGCCCCGCCATCCACGCCCCGAAGAAGCTGCCGACCTGATGGCTGAGGAAAACGATGCCATAGAGCATCGACAGATAGCGAATGCCGAAGATGCGTCCGACGATCCCGCTCGTCAGCGGCACGGTGCCGAGCCAGAGGAAACCCATCGCGCCCGCGAATATCAACGCGCTGGCATGGCTGAGCGGCAGAAACAGGAACAGCGCGATCACCGCCGAACGCGCCACATACAGCGCCGACAGTATATATTTCTGGCGCAGCAGATCGCCCGCGCGCCCGAAGACATAGGAGCCCAAAATGTTGAACAGGCCAACGAAAGCAAGCACCTGCGCGCCGATTTCGATCCCCAGCCCCTTGTCGTCGAGATAGGCCGGCAGATGCGTCGCGATGAAGGCAAGATGAAATCCGCAAACGAAGAAACCCGCGTTGAGCAGCCAGTAGCCGCGATGCACCGCGGCCTCGCGAAGCGCTTCGCGCGCGGTCTGTTCGTCGGCTTCAAAGGTTCCCGGCGCGTCTGTCCTCCCTGCGACGCCGATCGCGAGCAACCCGCACAGCGCGACCAGGCCGGCCATGATCCAGAGTGTCTCCTGATACCCGACGCCGCCGAGCAACATCGAGGCGAGCGGCACGACAAGGAACTGGCCGAGCGATCCGCCCGCGGTGACGACTCCAAAGGCACCGCTACGCTTTTCGGGGCTGACGACCCGGCCGACGGCGCCGAGGACCACGACAAAGGTCGTCGCCGACTGCGCCATGCCGATCAGCAGGCCAAAGCTGATGTGGAGCCCGATCGCGTCGGTCGCGAACGCTGCACCGACGAGTCCCGCCGCATAGAGCAGCGCGCCGGCGAGCACGACGCGCCCCGCGCCGTGCTTGTCGGCCAGCGCGCCGACGAACGGCTGCACCAGTCCGAACAACAGATTCTGAAGCGCCATCGCGAGACCGAAATCCGACCGGCTGATCCCGATATCGACGCTCATCTGTGGCAGAAACAGCCCAAAGCTTTGCCGCACGCCCATCGCCAGCGTGACGATGAGGGCGGCGCAGATGATGACGATCCACGGCTTTTTCATGGGAGAGTATGTGGGAGAGACCATGAATCGCGGATGCGCCCCGCTTCCGTTTGCGTCAAGCGAGCATAGCTATGGCGCATCCTACCCCGACTTGGTTCCCCTTTTTCGTCACCCCCGACCTGATCCCCCGTTTACCTTCACTTCGTCATTGCGAGGAGCGGAGCGACGCAGCGATCTCCAGCGGTCGACAAGGCAGGACGATGGCTGGAGATTGCTTCGCTCCGCTCGCAATGACGAAACATTGGCGAGGGGGATAATCGCCCGCACAGGGGATGCTCCTCGAGCGGGATTTCTCCCGGTCGGTCCGGGGTGACGATTGTGATAAGCCCCTTCCATCCCCTTTCTTCGCGCCCAAAAGCTGGTTAGAGCCGACTCGCATGTCCAGCCAGTCTCCCCTCGACGACCTGAAGACCGCGCTCTCCAGCGTCGCGCGCGCCGTCACGCGCGACCCCGAGCTCGAGGTGGGCTTCACCGCCGACGCGCCGGTTCAGATCGGCAAGGCGATCAAGGTGCCGACACCGTCGCGCACGCTGCCGCCTGACCAGGTCGCCGAAGCCCGCGGGTTCGCCGACGCCTATACGCTGCGGATGAAGCACCACAGCGAGAAGGTTCACAACGCCGCCCGGCCGTCCGAACCGCTCGCCGCCGCCGCGTTCGACGCGATGGAACGCGCGCGCGTCGAGGCGCTCGGCGCGCGCAACATGGCGGGGATGCGCGCGAATCTGTCGGCATCGCTCGCGATGCGGATGCGCTCCGATCCGATAAGCCGCGCGCAGGCGAAGGAGGATGTGCCGGTATCGAGCGCGCTCGAACTGCTGCTGCGCGAAGCCCTGACCGGCGACCGGGCGCCGCAGGGGACCGAGACCGGGCTGTCGCTGGTCCGCGAATGGATCACCAGGGACGCGGGCGGCGACCTCACCGCGCTCGCGATGCTGATCGACGATCAGGCCGCCTTTGCAGAAACCGCGAAGCTCGCGCTCCGCCATCTCGACCTGATCGTCGGCGACGAGCCGCTGGAGCAGGGCGCCGAGGACACCGGCGAGGAAGACGAGACCGAAGCCGACGATAGTCAGGAAGAGCAGGAAAGCGAAGACGGCGGCGCCGGCGAAAGCCAGGTCGATGCCCGCGCCGAAATGGCGGGCGACCAGGCCGACGATGGCGACAGCGACCCCAATGCCGAAGAAATGGAGGCCGACGGCGAGCCCGAGATGGGCGGCGAAGGCGACGAGGGCATGCTGCCGGTACGCCCGAACCGCCTGCCGACCGACGTCCCTGATTTCAACTATATCCGCTTCACCGAAAAACACGACGAGATCATCCTTGCGACCGAGCTGTGCGACGCTGACGAACTGACGCGGCTGCGCGCCTATCTCGACCAGCAGATGACGCACCTGCAAGGCGCGGTGACCAAGCTCGCGAACCGCCTCCAGCGCCGTCTGATGGCGCAGCAGAACCGCGCATGGGACTTCGATCAGGAGGAAGGCCAACTCGACGCCGCCCGCCTGGCGCGCATTGTCGTCTCGCCGGGCAGCTCTTTGTCGTACAAGGTCGAACGCGACACCGATTTTCGCGACACCGTCGTGACGCTGCTCATCGACAACTCGGGCTCGATGCGCGGACGGCCGATCAGCATCGCGGCGATCAGTGCCGACATCCTTGCGCGCACGCTTGAACGCTGCGGCGTGAAAACCGAGATCCTCGGCTTTACGACGCGGACGTGGAAGGGCGGACAAAGCCGCGAGGACTGGCTTGCAGCCGGGCGTCCCGCGCACCCCGGCCGCCTCAACGATCTGCGCCACATCATCTACAAGCCCGCCGACGAACCCTATCGCCGCGCGCGCAAATCATTGGGCCTGATGATGCGCGAAGGGCTGCTCAAGGAAAATATCGACGGCGAGGCGCTGATGTGGGCGCACCACCGCATCGTCAATCGGCCCGAGGAGCGCCGGATCCTGATGGTGATTTCTGACGGTGCGCCGGTCGACGACAGCACCCTGTCGGTGAACCACGGTGCCTATCTCGACCAGCATCTCCGGCAGGTGATCGACTGGATCGAGAACCGCTCGCCGGTCGAGCTGTGCGCGATCGGTATCGGGCACGACGTGACCCGCTATTACAGCCGCGCGGTGACGATCATGGACGCCGAACAGCTCGGCGGAACCATGGTCGAGCAACTCGCCGGATTGTTCGATATCGACTGAGGCGAGTCAGCCGTCGAGCCCGGCTAGCCACTCCGCAACCATTCTTCGCCCTGCCGCGACAGCCGTGGGACCAAACTCGTCGTGCGCAGCGCGCATTGCGGCGGGCGAACTGCCGGCTTCGATCAGCGCCGACGGCCATTGATCAACCCACGCATCGAAACGCGGATCGAGTCCCATCTCGGCATGGAATTGCAGCGCCAGCAAATTGGGACCGCGGCGGAATGCCTGATGCGGATAGGCTTCGCTTGATCCCAACAGTTCGACATCATCGGGCAGATCGAACGTGTCGCCATGCCAGTGGAGCACCGGGACGTCGGCCAGATGGCGCAGCGGTGACGCCTGATCGACGCGGCTGAGCGGGTGGAAGCCGACTTCCTTGACCGGCCCCGGGTAGACGCGGGCGCCCATCGCTGCCGCCATCATCTGCGCCCCGAAGCAGACGCCCAGCGTCGGCCGGTCCGCCTCAAGCCGCCGCGCCAAGCGGCGGAGCTGACACGCGATCCAAGGGTGCGCGTCGACCTCATAGACCCCCATTGGTCCACCCATCATGATCAGCAGGTCAGGCTCGGTGAGATCGACCCCGCCGAACGCGGGATCGTCGACGTCGATACGGTCGAGGGCATAACCCGCAGCCTCGATCGGCTCGCGATATCCCGCGATTCCCTCGTGCGGCACGTGGCGGATTATGAGACCGGTCTTTATCATTTCAAAGTCAACTTAAATGATAGATTTTGAGGACGTCAACGTGCCTGCGACGAAATCTCGGGAAGAAATTATTGGCCCCTCGTCAGCGAGCGTTGGCCCAATCCGGCACGCCATGCGCTCCGTCGAGCGGACGGGTGACAACCCCCTTTGACCCCGTTACAACCTTCCCGAAGCGGCAGGGACTCGCGGGGCTACGACGGGACCCACTGCATCATCATTGTGCTGCGGGGTCGCCGGCACGGACTGAAGACCGCATCGTTCGGGGTGCGCGGCTGAGGGGGCGACGACACGTGAAAAAGGCATCAGACCTGTTTATCGAATGCCTGGAAGAAGAAGGCGTCGAATATATTTTCGGCGTTCCGGGTGAAGAAAATCTCGATTTCCTCGACAGTCTGTCGCGCTCCAAAAAGATCAAGCTGATCCTGACGCGCCACGAACAGGGCGCGGGTTTCATGGCCGCGACCTATGGCCGCCACACCGGCAAGACCGGCGTCTGCCTCGCCACGCTCGGCCCCGGTGCCACCAATTTCGTGACCGCGGCTGCCTATGCCCAGCTTGGCGGGATGCCGATGATGATGATCACGGGCCAGAAACCGATCAAGAAATCGAAACAGGGCCGCTTCCAGATTCTCGACGTCGTCGCGATGATGGGGCCGATCACCAAATATACGCACCAGATGGCGTCGTCGGACAATATCCCGAGCCGCGTGCGCGAGGCTTTCCGCCTCGCCGAAGAGGAAAAGCCCGGCGCGGTGCATATCGAACTGCCCGAGGACATCGCCGACGAGCATACCGACAGCCTGCCGCTGAAGCGCAGCCATTCGCGTCGCCCGACCGCCGATGTGAAGTCGATCCGCGAGGCGGTGAAGGCGCTGGAGAATGCGAAATCGCCGGTTCTTGTGATCGGCGCGGGCGCGAACCGCACGATGACCAGCCGGATGCTGCTGCAATTCATCGAGAAGACCGGCATCCCCTTCCTCACCACCCAGCTCGGCAAGGGCGTGATCGACGAACGGCACCCGAAATTCCTTGGCTGCGCAGCGCTGTCGGCGGGCGACTTCGTCCACCGCGCGGTCGAGGCCTCCGACTGCATCGTCAATCTGGGCCATGACGTTATCGAAAAGCCGCCCTTCTTCATGAAGCAGGGCGGTCCGACGGTCATCCATGTGTCATCGAAGACAGCCGAGGTCGACCCGGTCTATTTCCCCGACATCGAGGTAATCGGCGATATCGCCAATGCCGTGTGGCAGATGAAGGAGGACATCGTCCCCAATGGCGGATGGAAATTCGATCATCTGCTTGCCTATCGCAAGGCTGAGGTCGACCACACCGCACCGCTGGCGAAAGACGAACGCTTCCCGATCTTCCCGCCGCACCTGGTGCAGCAGGTCCGCGACGCGATGCCCGACGACGGGATCATCTGCCTCGACAATGGCGTCTATAAAATCTGGTTCGCGCGCGGCTATACCGCGTGCAAACCGAACACCGTGCTGCTCGACAATGCCCTTGCAACAATGGGCGCGGGCCTGCCCTCGGCGATGATGTCGTCGATGCTCTATCCCGATCGCAAGGTCATGGCGATTTGCGGCGATGGCGGGTTCATGATGAACAGCCAGGAGATGGAAACCGCAGTACGGCTGGGGCTCAACCTCACCGTGCTGATCTTGAACGACAACAGTTATGGCATGATCCGCTGGAAACAGGCGAACATGGGCTTCAAGGATTGGGGGCTGACCTATGGCAACCCCGATTTCGTCAAATATGCCGAAAGCTATGGCGCCAAGGGATATCGGGTCGAAAGTGCCGCGCATCTGAAGGAACTGCTCGCCCACACGCGCGATACGCCGGGTGTGCACCTGATAGACTGCCCGGTCGATTATTCGGAGAATGACCAGATTCTGAACATCGACATCAAGAAGCTGTCGAAGGAACTCTGAGGGTCCCAAACCCGTTCGCCCTGAGCTTGTCGAAGGGCCGTTATTGTCTTCAAGGAAGGACAGGGCTTCGACAGGCTCAGCCCGAACGGAGTAGGTAATGAAACTCAAGGACGTCTATCCGCTCTACCTCAACAACAAGGCGGCGCAGCCGAACACCGATCTTGTCGTGACCGACAAATATACCGGCGAGGTTGCGTTCCGGACCGCGCTCGCGACCCCCGACGTGATCGACGAAGCGATCGCAGGCGCCGTGCGCGCCGCCGAGCCCATGGCGAAGCTGGCAAGCTACGAGAAGCGCGATGTCCTGACGCATTGCGTGGGCCGCTTCCAGGAGCGCTTCGACGAACTCGCTTATGCGCTCTGCGTCGAGGCGGGCAAGCCGATCGCCGACAGCGAGGGGGAGGTCACGCGCCTGATCGACACCTTCCGCATCGCCGCCGAGGAGGCCACGCGCAACTATGGCGAGGTCCAGCCGCTCGATATCTCGGCGCGTGCCAAAGGCTATATGGGGATGTGGAAGCGCGTGCCGATCGGGCCGTGCAGCTTCATCTCGCCGTTCAATTTCCCGCTCAATCTCGCCGCGCACAAGATTGCGCCGGCGATCGCGATGGGCTGCCCCTTCGTGATGAAGCCCGCGTCGCTGACGCCGCTGGGGGCGATCATCATGGGCGAGGTGCTCGCCGAATGCGACATCCTGCCGGAGGGTGCGTTCAGCATCCTGCCCGCGAGCCGCGACGGCGCCGACCTGTTCACCACCGACGAGCGACTGAAGCTGCTCAGCTTCACCGGCTCGCCCGGTGTCGGCTGGGACCTGAAGGCCAAGGCGGGCAAGAAGAAGATCGTCCTAGAACTCGGCGGCAACGCCGCGGTGATCGTGGACAAGGACGCCGACCTCGACCATGCGCTCGCGCGGATCATCTTCGGCGGCTATTATCAATCGGGCCAGAGCTGCATCCATGTCCAGCGCGTGATCATCCACGCCGATATCTACGACCGGTTCCGCGACATGCTCACCGCAAAGGTCAAGACGCTGAAATCGGGTGATCCCAAGCATCGCGACACCTTCATCGGCCCGATGATCTCGGTCAAGGAAGCGCAGCGCCTCAAAGGATGGATCGACGATGCCGTGGCAGCGGGTGCGACCCTGCTCGCGGGCGGCGGATGCGACGGGAACATGCTCGAGGCAACGTTGCTGGAAAATGTCCCCGAAGATAGCGACGTGGTGCGCGAGGAAGCGTTCGGTCCCGTCGTCATCCTGTCGAAATTCACCGACTGGAAGGCGGCTCTCGCCGAAGTGAACGACAGCAAATTCGGCCTGCAAGCCGGTGTCTTCACACGCGATATCCACAAGATACTGGAAGCGTGGGACGATCTCGACGTCGGCGGGATCGTCGTCAACGACGTTTCCTCCTATCGCGTCGACAACATGCCCTACGGCGGCGTGAAAGACAGCGGCCTCGGCCGCGAAGGCGTGCGTTTCGCAATGGAAGACATGAGCGAAATCCGGAATCTGGTGATCAGGCGGACTTAGCGCCGCACACCTCGTCATTGCGAGCAAAGCGAAGCAATCTCCAGCGGGCAACTTGAGTCACCGATAGCTGGAGATTGCCGCGTCGCCTTCGGCTCCTCGCAATGACGGTTTTCGGCAAAACGTCACCGAACCGCCTTCAAACCGTCGCCGAACCGACGCGGTTTCGAATCGCGCAGTGTAACAAAACTCCTGTCTAGGCCGGGGGCAGCCAAAAGCTGCCCAAGGAGTACGACATGGCCTCGATCTCGACCCTGCCGATCCCCGGCCGTTTTCCCGACCCGTTCACCAGTGACCCGCATATTCCCGAGCGCGTGATCGGCGAACGCCGCAGCTATCGCGCCGTGTGGGTCAGCGACATCCACCTCGGCGCGCGCGGGTGCAATGCGCCGCTGCTGATCGACTTCTTCGACCATGTCGATTGCGAGACGCTCTATCTCGTCGGCGACATTATCGACGGATGGCGGCTCAAGAAGCGCCATTTCTGGCCGCCCGAGCATAATGACGTCGTCTGGCGCGTACTCAAGCGCGCGAAGCGCGGTACGCGCGTCGTCTATGTCCCCGGCAACCATGACGAGATGGTGAAGCCGTTCGACGGCTTCGATTTCGGCGGGGTCGAAATCCGCCGCGAAGCGGTCCACGAGACTGCCGACGGCCGCAAATTGCTCGTCGTCCATGGCGACGAATTCGACGCGGTGATGCTGGCACACCGCTGGCTCGCCTTCGTCGGCGACGCCGCCTACACCGCTTTGATGAAGTGCAACGTGCTGGTGAACGCGGTGCGCAGCAAATTCGGCCTCCCTTATTGGTCGCTGTCGATGGTCGCCAAGCACAAGGTCAAGAACGCCGTTCAGTTCATCGGCCGGTACGAGGAAGTCGTCGCGCACGCCGCGCGGTCACGCGGAGTCGATGGCGTCGTGTGCGGCCACATCCACAGCGCCGAAATGCGCGAGATCGAGGGCACCGAATATTATAACGACGGCGACTGGGTCGAAGGCTGCACCGCGCTGGTCGAACATCATGACGGGTCGATGGAAATCCTGCATTGGGCGGAGGAGGTCGCCGCGCGAAGCGCCCCGATGCAACTCGAGCTGCCAGCCCCGGCCCGCGCGGCCTGACCGGCATGCGGATCCTCATCGCCACCGATGCCTGGACCCCGCAGGTCAACGGCGTCGTTCGCACCCTGCAAGCCACGATCGCGGAGCTTCGCGCGACGGGTCACGAGGTCGAGGTCATCTCGCCCGACCTCTTCCGCTCGATCCCCTGCCCCACCTACGGCGAAATCCGGCTCGCCTTTGCCGGGCGGCGCGCGGTCGGACGACATATCCGCGCCTTTGCCCCGCATGCGATCCATATCTCGACCGAAGGCCCGCTCGGGCTCGCGGCGCGGCGATGGTGCGTAGCGAACGATTTTCCCTTCACCACGGCCTATCACACCCGCTTTCCCGAATATGTGGCGGCGCGACTCCCCGTGCCGACAGCATTGGTGTGGCGCTTCATCCGGTGGTTCCACCGCCCCGCGCGGCACATCATGGTCGCGACGCGCAGCCTCGCCCTCGAGCTTGGCGGACAAGGTCTTGGCCAGACGATGATGTGGGAACGCGGCGTCGATCATGACCTGTTCCGCGCTGATCGCGCCTCACACCCGGCGTTTGTCGATATGCCGCGACCAATCCAGCTCTATGTCGGACGGGTGGCGGTCGAAAAGAATATCGAAGCCTTTCTGGAAACCGGCCACCCCGGGACCAAGGTCGTCGTCGGCGACGGCCCCGCGCTCGCCGACCTGCGTGCGCGCTATCCCGAGGCGGCATTTCTCGGCAAAATGGGCGGCGAAGAACTCGCCTCGGCCTATGCCGGCGCCGACGTCTTCGTTTTCCCAAGCCGCACCGATACGTTCGGGCTCGTAGTCATCGAGGCGCTGTCATGCGGGACGCCGGTCGCCGCCCACCCCGTTCCGGGGCCCGGCGACATCGTGGCGGACGGAGCCGGAGCGCTAGACGAGGATCTGGACACCGCTATCGCCACCGCGCTGTCTTGCGACCGCGCCGATGCCGCGACCCTCGGCGCGCGTTACAACTGGTCGGCGTGCACCGTCCAGTTCCTGCGGGCGCTGACCTTCGTTCCGGCAGAAACCGTGTCCGGAGCGAGCCTCGGCGCACCAAGTCTCGCCCGGAACGATTTCGCCTAGAAGGATTTACGCCATTCCAGCTCGATATAGCGGCCCAGCGGATCGCTGTAGCCGGGCTGATAGTTCAGCGGCACGATGCCATTGGCGTCGGTGATCTTGCGCTGCGCGTCGAACAGATTGTCGATCGACAGGCGCAGGCGCGATCCTTTCAGGAAGGGCAATGCTTTGGTCACTTCGGGCTTCTGGTTGAAATCCATGAAGAAGCGCAGGTTGAAGGTGGCAAGATCGCCGAACTTCAGATCGCCCGCACTGCCGCCGACGACGGTGCTGCCGCTGTCATATTTCGCACTGACCCGCGCGCCCATTCCCTTGTAAAACACGCCGCCGTCGAGCTCGACCAGATTGCGGTTGCTGCCGCCGCCGCTACCCGTCGCCGATCCGTTCAGCAGGTCGAGTTCGGGCACACCGGGGCGGATCAGGACCGTGTCGGTGAGTTTGATCGTGTGATAGAGCGAAACCTGCCAGCGGCCGCCCTGTGGCCCGCCGAACATCGCGCCGGGACCGCCGCGACCGCGGAAGGCACCGCCGCCGCCCGGCCCGCCACGAT
>JAEWIL010000015.1 GCA_023387085.1 Pseudomonadota bacterium
AGGTTCTGCCGCGTCCGCGCGGTCGCTTCGGGCGAGCGCGCCGCTTCGGTGAGCATGTAGATCGCCGAATTGGTATCGCCGGCGAGCGCGAGCGCAAGGCCCATGTCCGACGCCGGAACGACATCGAAATTGCGCTTCAGCAGATCGGTCGCCTGATCGTTCTTGCCCTGCGCGATATAGGCGAGGGTCAGCGCGATGACGGTGTTGCCGTCCTTCGCACCCAGTTCCATCGCCTCGCCGAGCGCCGTGGCTGCCGAGGCAAAGCGCCCGTCGTTGAGATAGGCCTGACCCAGCAGGGCGCGATAACCCGCATCGCGCGGATTGCCGGCGACCGCCGCCTCCGCCAGCGCAACGGCCTTGGTCGGCTTTCCGGCTTCGAGAGCATCGCGCGCCTTGTCGGCCGATTTCGCGGCGGTCGCGGGCGCCTTGTCCGATTCGGGGGCGGCGTTCGCCATCTTGGCCATGCCGCTGCATCCGGTGGCGACGCTCAGCGCGAAGCCCGAAGCGGCAAGGTTCCTCAACAGTTTGCGGTTCATCGTCGGTCCCCCAATCAATTTCACGACTGCATCGTGCGGCGCATCGGGCGCGCCGCCGGCAGGCGGCTCGCCATCGCGTCGATTTCGGGCAGCGAGGCCAGATATTCGTCGAGCAGGTCGGTCAGGATCACCTGCGACGACCGGTTCGTCACCGCGCTCGCCAGACGCAGGCGCAAATGGCGCTCGGCATCGAGCCGCAGCGTAAACGCAGCCTTTTCCCGGGCACGCAGCGCACGCGGCGCGCGTTCCTTCTTCGCCTTCGGCGCCGGCTGCGCCTCGACCTTGCGGGCCACGGCAGCGACGCGGTCGAGCAGCGATTCCTGCTGACGGACGACCTCCGGTACTTCGGCGGTCTCCGGTGCAAAATCGGGCGCAAGCGCGTCGGAGAGCTCGGGCACCAGATCATGCCCCGGTGCGTCGTCGACCGCCTGTTCGGCTTCGGCATTGTGGGTCAGCACCGAACCCGCGAGCAGCGGCTTCAGATCGACCATCCGCGCCGGCTCGGCCGCCTCCGACTGATCGGGGTCGACATCATAGCCCATGTCGTTCCAGCCGAGGTCGTCATAGCTTTCGCCGGGCATCGGAGATGCAAGGCCAAGGCCGATCGGCGCGCGGCGCATCGCGGGACGCGCTCCGCCCTTGCGGGCGAGCAGGCCTGCGGAGAGGGATGCGAGAGGTTTGGGTTCGCCCATGGTCACGCCTCCCCTTACTGGCCGGCGATGCGGCGGCCGAAACCACCGCCCATGGGGCGGACCGCGCCATAACCCGGCTGTGCGGGCATCGGCGAGGAGAAGACGGTGCGGCGGAAATTCTTTTCGAGCCGGTCGTTGACATAGGTCCAGAGCTGGCGGATTTCCTCGGCCGAGCGGCCGTTGGGATCGACCTCCATCACCGTCCGGCCGTCGATCATCGACGCGGCATAGTCGGTACGGTGGTGCAGCGTGATCGGTGCGACCGTGCCGTGCTGCGACAACGCGACCGCCGCCTCGCTGGTGATCTTCGCCTTGGGAGTTGCACCGTTCACGACGAACACCAGCGGCTTGCCCGCGCGTTCGCAGAGATCGACCGTGGCGCCGACGGCGCGCAGATCGTGCGGGCTCGGACGCGTCGGAACGATGATCAGTTCGGCAACCGAGATCACGCTCTGGATCGCCATGGTGATCGCTGGCGGCGTATCGATGACCGCGAGCTTGAAGCCCTGCTGGCGCAGAATTTCGAGATCGGAGGCAAGCCGCGCGACGGTGGTCTGCGCGAAGGCAGGAAGATCGGTTTCCCTCTCGTTCCACCAATCGGCGAGCGAGCCCTGCGGATCGATGTCGATCAGCACGACGGGACCCGAGCCGGCAAGCTGCGCCTGCACCGCAAGATGTCCCGACAGGGTCGTTTTACCCGACCCGCCCTTTTGTGAAGCCAATGCCAAAACGCGCACAGCTATCCCCCTGGAAAACCAAAATCGGCGCGAGAGATGCCATGCGGGGCGCTAAAATTGAGTTAACGATGATAAAAAGAAGGTGAACGGGTTGTTCGCGTTCGTGGTAAACGCAAGGTTGATGGTCTTGTGTCCCGATCCGGCACGGAGTCGGCCCGCCCCTATATGGTGCTAACGCGCTGTTAGCCATTTATGGGTAGGCGTCTGCCCCGGGACTGCCGGCGCCGCTCGCGCGTCGCAAGTCATTGGAGAATAATGATGCGTTCATTCCGCGCCGCCTTGCTGGCCCTGCCGCTCCTCGCGTTTGCCGCCCCCGCTCTTGCCGATGTGAAGAGCGGAGTCGATGCATGGCAGGCGGGCGACTATCAAAAGGCGGTGGCCGATTGGCGCCCTCTTGCCGTCGCGGGCGACGCCGATGCGCAGTTCAATCTCGGTCAGGCGTACAAGCTCGGCCGCGGTGTTCCGGCCGATCTGGTTCAGGCCGAAGGCTGGTATCGCCGCGCCGCGAAACAGGGCCACCTCCAGGCAGAGGACAACCTGGGCCTCATCCTCTTCACCGCGAACAAGCGCGACGAGGCGATGCCCTATAT
>JAEWIL010000020.1 GCA_023387085.1 Pseudomonadota bacterium
GAATATGACGGCGCCGACATCGTCGTGTCGGCGCGCCACCGTGACGAAAGCGCGCAGGATGTGCCGATCGCACTGTCGGTCGTCGGCTCGGAAGCACTGGAAGCGACGGGCAATTACACGCTGACGCAAATCCAGCAGATCGTGCCGAGCCTGCAGGTGTTCAGCTTCAATCCGCGCAACACCAACATCAATATCCGCGGCCTCGGCAGCAATGTGTCGCTGACCAACGACGGGCTGGAGAACGGCGTCGGCTTCTATATCGACAATGTCTATTACGGCCGCGTCGGCCAGAGCCAGTTCGACCTCGTCGACCTGCAACAGATCGAAGTGCTGCGCGGACCGCAGGGAACCTTGTTCGGGAAGAACACGACCTCCGGCGCGATCAACATCACGTCGCGCAAGCCGAGCTTCGACCCCGAATTTTCGGGCGAGGCAAGCGTCGGCGATTATGGCTATTACCAGTTGCGCGGTTCGGTTTCCGGCGGTCTCGTCGATGATCTGATCGCCGTCCGGTTGAGCGGCGCGGTGACCGAGCGACGCGGCTTCCTTTACAACACAACGCAGAATGCGCGCGCGCAGGACTATTCGAACTGGAGCGTGCGCGGTCAGCTGTTGATCACGCCAACCTCCGATCTGGAAGTCCGGATCATCGGTGACTTCGCGCGCCAGAAGCAGAACCATGTTCTCAACGTCCTCGCCGGCTATTTCGGGACCTACGACAATGGAACGGTAATCCCGAACAATTTTGCGGCGCGCGCGGCGCGCTATCCGGGATACAGCTTTCCGGTTATCGATCCCTTTGCGCGGCGGGGGGAGGCCGACGGCCATTATCAGGCCGACATGGACGGCTATGGCGTGTCGGGCCAGGTCGACTGGGATATCGGCGCCGCCAAGCTGACGTCGGTCACCGCCTACCGTTGGTGGGACTGGAACCCGGCGAACGACGGGGATTCGACCGCGCTGCCGGTCATTACCCTGGCCGAGCAGTCGAACCGCCAGCGCCAGTTCAGCCAGGAGTTGCGGCTGGCGTCCGACACCGACGGCCCGATCGACTATGTCGTCGGCGCCTATTATTTCTGGCAGATTATTCGCGGCTACGGAAAGACGGCCTATGGCAGCGCCGCGCCCGCCTGGTTCCTGCCGACCGTTCCGGCGGCCGCCGCCAATGCGGCGCTGAACGGTTTCGAGGCCAATTCCACCTCGGACCCGCAGACCAGGAGCCTCGCCTTTTTCGGTCAGGCCGACTGGAAGATCAACGACCGGCTGACGTTGACCGCAGGCCTGCGCTATACCCACGAAAAGAAGGAGGGCTCGTTCAACCAGTTCTGGGTTTCCGGCACCGACCCCGCGAGCATCCCGGCGCTGACCGCAACGATCATCGCGATCCGCGGCCAGTTCAATCCGCGGGTCAGCTACTCGACCGCCTTCACCGACAACAGCCTGTCGGGTCTCGCAACGCTGACCTGGAAATTCTCCGACGATGCGCTTGTCTATGCGACCTATTCGCGCGGCAACAAATCGGGCGGGCTCAACCTCACCAACCTGCCCGCGGGCATCGATCCCGACGTTGCGCCCGAAAAGGTCGACAGTTACGAGGTCGGATTGAAGTCGCAGTGGTGGGATCGCAAGGTCACGCTGAACGTCGCGGGCTATTGGACCGAGATCGGCGACTATCAGACCGCGATCACCGAACAGGTGTCGAACTCGATCTACCGCCAATATATCGCCAACATCCCGGGCGTGCGATCGCGCGGCGTCGAGGGCGACCTCAGCGTCGCACCGACCGAACGGGCGAGCTTCTATGTTTCGGCGGCCTATGCCGACACCACCTATTCGAGCTATCCGAACGCGCCGCAGGCGCCCGAAATCGGGACGGGCTTCCAGGATCTGAGCGGCGAGCGCCTGCCGGGCGTGCCGAAGTTCACCTATACGGTCGGCGGCGACGTCTCGGCGCCGCTCGGCAATCTGGGCGACCGCGGCCTGTCGCTGTACGCCCACGCCGACTATTCGCATCGCTCGACCTTCAACACCTCGTCGAGCAACAGCCGCTTCGCCGATGTCCCCGCTTTCGGCATCGCCAATGCGCGCATCGGCTTTCGCTCCGACGATGGCTTGCTCGACCTGTCGGTCTGGGCGCGCAACCTGTTCGACAAGGATTATTACCAGACGCTGTCGCCCGCCGCGACCGGGCTCGTCACCGCCCTGATCGGCGAACCGCGCACGCTTGGCGTGACGCTGAGGACGAAGCTGTGACCCCGCCCGATGTTCCCGAGATTCGCCGCCAGCCTCGCCAGGCTGCCGCCGGATGCCCCCGCCGCCCCACCCCGTAGGAGACTGACTATGACGAACCTTCACAACAGCTATGCCAACGCGCCCGACAAGGACATCGGCCTCGACGTCACGCCGGTGACCGGCACGATCGGTGCCGTCGTCAACGGTGTGCAGCTATCGGGCGATCTGCCCGCCGCGACCGTACAGGCGATCCAGGCCGCGCTGGTGCGCCACAAGGTGCTGTTCTTCCGCGACCAGCAGCATCTTACCGATGCCGAGCACGAGGATTTCGCCGCCTTGCTCGGCGACCCGGTCGCCCACCCGACGGTGCCGGTCGCGGAAGGCTCGCGTTACCTGCTCGAACTCGACAGCAGGGAAGGCTATGCCGCGTCGAGCTGGCATACCGACGTGACCTTCGTCGATGCCTATCCCAAGGCATCGATCCTGCGCGCGATCACCATCCCCGAAGCGGGCGGCGATACGCAGTGGGCGAACGGCGAAACGGCCTATGACGGCCTGCCCGAAGTGCTCCGCCAGCTCGTCAACAATCTGTGGGCGACGCACACCAATCTGTACGATTACGCGTCGATCCTGCAATCTGCGCCCGATGGCGAAAGCGCCGCGAAGCGGATCAATGACCATCGCAACGTGTTCGCCTCGACGGTCTATGAGACCGAACATCCGGTGGTGCGCGTGCATCCGGTCAGCGGCCAGCGCAGCCTGGTCCTGGGCCATTTCGTCAAGCAGTTCGTCGGACTGAACGCCGCCGACAGCGCGCGACTGTTCCAGACGTTGCAGGACCATATCACCAAGCCCGAAAATGTCGTGCGCTGGCGCTGGAAGGAAGGCGACGTCGCCATCTGGGACAATCAGGCGACGCAGCACCGCGCGACCGCCGACTTCGGGCTCCAGCGCCGCACGCTCCGCCGCGCGACGATCCACGGCGAGGTGCCCGTCGCGATCGACGGACGGCAGAGCCGCACCGTGCGGCAGGAGAAAGCGGTTCAGTACGAACCCGCCTGATCGAATTCGGCCGGCGTTATCGACTCTCCCTTCCGTAACTGTGCCGGTCAAGACTGCGGCGCGTTCGGGGTCTCATTTGCTCCGGGCGCGTCGCCCTTGTTCATCGCGCGGACGAATCCCGCGCGTCCTTGTCGCTTGGCCCTTTCGTTATCGCCGCGCCGGCACATGCGAAGGGAAAACGGCAGACTTTCCCGTCATAGCGGCCGGCGATTTTGGCCGTTCGGGTCTCTACGCTTTTCGGAGCGCGATTCGAATTCCTGATCCGGACTGCCTCGCGCTTGCCCCGAACTCGACGCGCCGTTTCTGCGCGGCGCCGGCTTGCTGCCTCGACGTCGCGCGAGCGGTCCTCAGGCTTGCTTCTTGCAATCTCGCGCCGATTGCCGGCGGTCTGCCTTCGGCCAAACGCCGCCTCGTTTCGCTCGCAGCCACGTCCAGCATCATTTTCATTCACACTCGTGAGAGTGAATATTGACTCTCGTTCCTCGCGCTGCCACTAACCGATCATGCCGACGATCGAGCGGCGATGAATGGGAGAGGCAAAATGAGGGTTCAGCTGTTGGCGTCCGTATGCGCGGGCGCGCTTTTCGCAATCCCGGCGAGCGCCGCGGCGCAGGACGCAGCCGGTGATTCGCCGCAGGCCGATCTGGCGCACGACGACAACGACATCATCGTCACCGCGACCCGCCGCGCCGAACGCATCCAGGACGTGCCGATCAGTATTTCGGCTTTTTCCCAGGAACAGCTCACTGAAAAAGGCATCGTTGGTTACGAAGGCATCGGGCGCGAAACGCCGGGGGTCGTGCTCAACAAGCCGACCGCCAACTTCAACAATTTCACGGCGAGAGGCATCGCCACCAACGGTTATAACGCGAATCTGCAAAGCTCGGTGGCGATCTATATCGACGAGCTTCCCGTCTCGACGATTGGCAACACCACCGTCGTCGACCCCAATTTGTTCGATGTCGAGCGCGTCGAGTTCCTGCGCGGTCCGCAGGGGACGCTGTTCGGATCGGGTTCGCTGTCGGGCGCGATGCGCATTCTGCAGAAGACCCCCGACCTCAATGATTTCGATACGTCCGCGCTGGTCGATTTCGGCCTGACCGGATCGGACAGCATCCGCCAGCGCTACAATGCCATGGTCAATGTGCCGCTGGTCACCGACAAGCTGGCGCTTCGCGTCGTCGGTTTCTATCGCCACGAAGAGGGCTATCTCGACAATGTCGGCACGGGGGTCCACAATTCGAACACGCTTGTCGACTATGGCGGGCGCGCGACCCTGTTGTGGAAGCCGACCGACCGCCTGTCGATCAAGCTGCTCGGCAGCTATGAATATAGCAATCCCAAGGACAGCTCGCTGACCAGCCCGTCGCTCGGGCGCAACAAGCGTATCTCGGACGAGCCCGATCGCTTCACCGGCAAGCAGTTCATCGCCAATGCAACGATCGATTATGAGTTCGATTTTGCCAAGCTCACCAGCTCGTCGACCTACTCCGATTTCGACCAGCGCTTCTACGTCGATCTTGCCGGCACCTTCCCGCCGGGGTCGTTCCCGGGCGCGCCGATCGCCTTCGGGCTCGACGCCGATGCCTATGACAAGGTGTATGTGCAGGAAACGCGGCTCGCCTCGACGCTGGGCGGCCCGTTCCAGTTCGTGATCGGCGGCTTCTATCTCGACCGCCGCCGCGACGTCGATTATCTCTATCGTTCGAATCCGGCCTTTCTTGCGGCGCGGAACATGACGGGGCTCCCCGACAAATATTTCCAGAAGCTCTATACGCACTCGCTCAGCAAGGAACTCGCGGGTTTCGGCGAGCTGACCTATCGATTTTCGGACAAATTCTGGCTGACCGGCGGGATGCGCTACGGCGAAACCTCCGCGCAGGCCTTTACCGAGGCGGGCGGCTATCTCGCGACGGCGTTCGGCTTCAACTATTATGACTATGCGCTGCTCGGCCTCCCGGTGAATTTCGATACCTTCACCCCCTATGCTGCCGCCGAGGGCGTGAAGGCAAAGGGGTCGAAGCCGTCGTGGAAAGCGAGCGCGACCTTCAAGCCAAGCGACGCGCTCACCACCTATGCGACCTTCTCGACGGGTTTCCGCGCGCCGATCGTCAACGCCCGGGCCGGCGCGCCGAGCCTGGTCGACCCGAACGACATCATCATTCCCTATGGCGCGACGTCGGACAATCTCAAAAGCTATGAAGTGGGCGGAAAGGCACGCTGGCTCGACGGTCGCGTGTCGATGAACGTCGCCTTCTATCTGATCGACTGGAAAAACATCCAGGCACAGGCGAACCGCCAGTCGGATTCGGTGCAATTCGCGACGAACATCGGCGCGGCGCGCAGCAAGGGTTTCGAGTTCGAGATCGCGGTGATCCCCGCGACCGGCTGGTCGATCGGCGTCAACGGCGCCTATAATGACGCCAAGATCACCAAGCTCTCGGCGGAGGAGGCCGCGATTTCGGGTGCGGTGCTCGGTCACCGCCTGTCGGCGCCGCGCATCCAGGGATCGGCCTACATCTCCTACAACTTCAAGCTTGCGGACGACATCGATGCGATGCTTGCGGTCAACGCCCAGCATATCGGATCATACAACAGCAGCTTCCCGAACACGCCGGGGCGGCCGAACGTGCCGTTGTCGACGTTCGGCAAGACCGACGCCTACAGCAACGTCAACCTCAGCCTGGGTCTCAAGAAGGGCGATTTGTCGGCGCAATTCTATGTCGAGAATCTCTTCGACGATCATTCGATCACCTATATCCATCCCGAAGCCTTCCTGGTGAGCCGCTTCGGGACGATGCGACCGCGGACCTTCGGAGTTCGCCTCGGTTACAGCCTGTAAGTCATGGCGACCGGTGCCACGTCCGCGTCGGGTACGAAGCCGGCCGCCCGGCCGGGCTTCGTGCTGGGGATGCTCTGCGTCGTCTACATCCTGAACTTTCTCGACCGGCAGCTGCTGTCGATTCTCGCGAAGCCAATTCAGGATGCACTCCGGATCAGCGACGGTCAGCTCGGGCTGATCAGCGGGCTCTATTTCGCGATGTTCTATTGCTTCATCGCGATCCCGGTCGGCTGGTTCGCCGACCGGACGAGCCGCGTCGGCGTGCTGTCGGCGGCCTGCGCAATCTGGAGCGGGGCAACGGTCGCGTGCGGCATGGCGGCGAATTACGCGCAGCTTGCCGTGGCGCGCATGGTCGTCGGCTTTGGCGAGGCGGGGGGCGTCCCGCCCTCCTATGCGATCATCACCGACACCTATCCACCGGGCAAGCGCGCTGCGGCACTCGGTATCTTCAATCTCGGCCCTGCGCTCGGCGCGGCGGCGGGCGTCGCCTTTGGGGCTGCGATCGCCGAACGCTTCGGCTGGCGCATTCCGTTCATCGCCGTGGGCGTGATCGGCATCGTGACGGCGCTGCTCGTCTGGCTGACGGTGCGCGAACCGGCGCGCGGCGCGACCGACGCGGCGGGTCCGGCGTCGAACGGCAAGGCCGCCTTCTGGCCGACCGTGCGCATGTTCCTGTCGCACCCCATCTTGATGCTCGCGGCGCTCGGCAGCGGGGCGACGCAATTTGTGACCTATGGCCTCGGCAATTTCGCGGTGCTGTTCCTGATGCGCGAAAAGGGCATGGAGCTGGGCGACGTCGCGATCTGGTATGCGCTGGTGCTGCTCGTCGGCATGGGCGGCGGCATGATCGTGTCGGGCCGGGTGATCGACCGCATGGTCCGCAAATCGAGGGCCGGCTATGCGATCGCGCCCGCGCTGTCGCTGGTGGTGGCGATGCCCTTCTACGTCGCGTTCGTGTGGGCGCCCGGCTGGCCGCTCGCGCTCGCCCTGCTCGGCATCGTGATGGTCTTCAACTATTTCTATCTCTCGGCCTCGGTGGCGCTGGTGCAGGAAGAGGTGCAACCCAACCAGCGGGTGCTGGCAGGCGCGTTGTTGCTGCTCATCATGAATTTCATCGGACTGGGGCTGGGACCGACGTGGGTCGGCTTCGCCAGCGACTGGTTCAAGGCGCAGGGCGATCTCCACGGGCTCCAGACGGCGCTCTATACGCTGACGCCCTTCTATCTGATCGCGATCGGGCTGTTTCTCTGGCTCGCACGGTTGCTGCGCGGTCACCATGGCCGACAGGAGACACAGGCATGAAGAGGCTTGGCATGATGGCCGCGGCCGCCGGGCTGGCGATGTCGGTGCCTGCGCTCGCCGCCAATCCGGTGGTGGAGGCGCCCGCCGGAGCGGTCCAGGGCAAGGTAGTCGGAAAGGTCCGCGAATTCAAAGGCATCCCGTTCGCCCAGCCGCCGGTCGGGCCGCTCCGCTGGAAAGCGCCGCAGCCGCTTCCCGTCTGGGCCGGCGTCCGCAAGGCGCAGAGTTTCGGCGCCGCCTGCATCCAGCCGCGCCCGAACGTCGTGCATATTTACGCCAACCCGCCGGCGAAGATTTCGGAGGATTGCCTGACGCTCAACATCTGGGCGCCGGAGGGTGCGAAGGACGCGCCGGTGATCGTCTGGATCCACGGCGGCGCGCTCACCACCGGCTATAGTCACGAGGGCATGTACGACGGGGCCAGACTCGCCGCGCGCGGCGCGATCGTCGTGTCGATCAATTACCGTCTGGGTGTGCTCGGCTATATGGCGCATCCGGCGCTCAGCGCGGAATCGCCCGATGGCGTGTCCGGCAATTACGGCCTGCTGGACCAGATCGCGGCGCTCGATTGGGTCAAGGCCAATATCGGCGCCTTCGGCGGCGACGCGGGCAACGTCACCATTGCGGGCGAGTCCGCCGGCGCGCTAAGCGTGATGTATCTGATGGCCGCTCCACCGGCGCGCGGTCTGTTTCACAAGGCGATCGCGCAGAGCGCCTACATGATCTCGACCCCGTCGCTGAAGGAGGATCGTCACGGCGAACCGGCGGCCGAGGCGACGGGCTTGCGCGTCGCGGCCGCGCTGGGCGCGAACGATCTGGCGGCGCTCCGGGCCATGGATGCGACCGCGCTGTCGGACGGCGCGGCGAAGGCCGGCTATTTCCCTTGGGGGACGGTCGACGGCAAGATCCTGCCGCGCCAGCTCGTCGATATTTTCGATCGCGGCGAACAGGCGGCGGTGCCGATGATCGCGGGTTTCAATATCGGCGAAATCCGCTCGCTGCGGATGCTCGCGCCGCCTGTTCCCGCCAGTCCGGCGGCCTATGAAGCGGCGATCCGTGAACGATATGGCGACCTGGCAGATGCCTGGCTGAAACTCTATCCGGCCCGCGATCTGGCCGAAACGATCCTCGCGACGCCGCGCGACGCGCTCTATGGCTGGACCTCCGAACGGCTCGCGATCCGGCAGACCGCGCTTGGCCAACCAGCCTATCTCTATCTGTTCGACCACGGCTATCCAGCGGCGAACGAAGCGGGGCTGCACGGCTTTCACGGCTCGGAAATCCCCTATGTCTTCGGCACAATCGGCGATACGCCGCCCTATTGGCCAAAAATTCCCGACAGCATCGGCGAACGCAGGCTGGCGGCCGCAATGGGGGATTATTGGGTGTCCTTCGCCAGGACGGGCAAGCCCGAAGCGGCCGGACAGGTGGCATGGTCCCCTTATGGCAAGGGTGCGGCCTTCATGGCTTTTGCCGACGTGCCACGCGCCGCGGCGCGCCTGATGCCCGGCATGTATGCCCTTCACGAAGCCACGGTCTGTCGCCGCCGTGCGGCGGGCAATCAGCCGTGGAACTGGAACACGGGGATCGCGTCGCCCATGCTCGCGAAGGACGCGAATTGTCCATGATCCACGGTACGATGCAGGACTATCCGCTGACGCTCGACAAATTCCTCTCGCACGCTGCGCGCTGGCACGGCGAGGCGGAGGTGGTGACGGCGCGCGAGGACGGCAGCGTGGTTCGCATCGGTTACGCCGCTTTGCGCGACCGCAGCCTCGCCGTGTCGTCCTTGCTGTCCGGGTTCGGCGTCGGCGGGGGTGACCGGGTGGCCACGCTCGCATGGAACAGCCAGGCGCATGTCGAGGCCTGGTATGCGACGATGGGGATCGGTGCGGTCTGCCATACGCTCAATCCGCGCCTGACCGCGCCGCAACTCGCGGCGATGGCGGTGCAGTCGGGGGCGAAGATACTCATCGCCAGTGCCGATCTGCTGCCGCTCGCGCGCTCGATCGTCGAACGTGCGCCGGCAATCGCGCGCGTGCTCGTAATCGACGGCAGTGCCGGGGACTGGCCCGCGAGCGCGCCGCCGCTGCACGATCTGGAAACGCTGATCGCCGATGCTCCCGGCGGCGCGGTCTGGGGCGAATTCGACGAGCGCGCGCCCGCCGGACTCTGCTTCACCTCGGGAACGACGGGTGCGCCAAAGGGCGTGACCTACACGCATCGCGCGAGCTTTCTTCACACGCTGCGCGCGCTGCAGGCCGACGTCATGGCCTTTACCCACCGCGACGCGGTGCTCGCCGTCGTGCCGATGTTCCATGCCAATGCCTGGGGACTTCCCTTTGCGCTCCCCGCCGTCGGCGGCAAGCTCGTGCTTCCCGGTCGGCAGGCCGACGGCGCGAGCCTCGCGCGGTTGATCGCGGCCGAGAATGTGACCGTCGGCGTCGGGGTTCCGACGGTGTGGCTTGGCCTGGTCGAACATATCGAAGCTGTCGGCGGCGACCTGCCCTCGCTCGAACGGATCATCGTCGGCGGCGCGCCGATGGCTCCCGCGCTGATGGAGCGCATCGAGCAACGCCTTGGCGTTACCGTCCAGACGAGCTGGGGCATGACCGAGCTTTCACCGCTCGGGACGATCGCGCCGCCCGACGATCCGCAGCGCACCGCGTCGGTGTCGGGACGTCCGGCGATCGGCGTCGACCTGCTGCTCACCGACGCGGCCGGCGTCGCGTTGCCGGACCAGCGCGGGGTCGAAGGCCATCTTCGCGTCCGCGGACCGGCGGTGGTCGAACGCTATCTGGGACAGGAGGAATCGGCGACCGATGCCGATGGCTGGTTCGCGACCGGTGATCTTGCGCGGATCGACGCGCGCGGGAATCTGTCGATCACCGGGCGCGCGAAGGATTTGATCAAGTCGGGCGGCGAATGGATCAACCCTGCGGAGATCGAGGCGGTCGTCGGTGCGTTGCCTGCCGTGTCGCTGGCCGCCGTGATCGGCCGCGAGGATCCCAAATGGGGCGAGCGGCCGGTGCTGCTCGTCGAGCTCGCCGCGGAAGCGGAGATCAGCGACGCCGACCTGCTCGCCCCGCTTGCAGGGCGGGTCGCCCCTTGGTGGATCCCCGATGCGGTGGTGCGGCTTGCCTCCATGCCGCTGGCGCCGACCGGAAAAATCGATAAGATTCGCTTGCGGAACGATCATGGCGCGGGTTGACCGGCGAGGGCGCGTTGCAGCAGGGGCGGCGACGGAACAGATATTGAAAGTCGAACGGGTGACAGAACAGGCGAAAACGCGTCGGCGATCGACCAAAGCCGAACAGCGCGCCGAAACGATGGAGCAGATCCTCGACGAGGCCGAACTGCTGTTTTCGCGCCACGGCCTGCACGGCGTGACGCTGAAGGATGTCGCAAAGCGCGTCGGCGTCCACCATACGCTGCTCAACTATTATTTCGAGGACAAGAAGAAGCTGTTCGACGCCGTCTTTGCGCGGCGCGCGGTGGTGACGAGCACCCGGCGGATGCAGGCGCTCGACGAATATGATAGGGCGAGCGGCGGCAAGCCGACGATCGAGGGTGCGCTCCATGCGTTCCTCGACACCGACCTCGACCTTTATATCCATGGTGGCGACGGCTGGAAAAATTATGGCGCGCTCGGCGCGCAGGTCGCCAATACCCCCGAATGGGGCGCCGAACTGATGGACAGCCATTTCGACCCCGTGGTGTTGCGCCTGATCGAGCTTCTGAAAAGGGCGATGCCCGATTGCGCCGAAGAAGATATCTTCTGGGGCTATCATTTCGTCACCGGCGCGCTGATGGTCACGCTCGCGCGGACCGGCCGCATCGACAAACTGTCGGGCGGCGTGTGCAAGTCCGAGGATTTCGAAGCCATCAAGGCGCGCATGGCATCGTTCATGGCGGCGGGCTTCCGGCAAATCTGCAACAAGAAAATCTAGGCGGCAGAACCGGCGTCCGCCCACCTTCCTGCCTAACATATTAACTCACGAGAGAGTGAATGGAGACTGTTATGGAACATGAGACTTCCCCGCTGTGCGGCCGCGTCGCCATCGTCACCGGCGCCGGCGGCGGGTTGGGGCGCACCCATGCGCTTTACCTCGCGAAACAGGGTGCGCGCGTGGTGGTGAACGACCTCGCGCTGGCCGCCGCCGAGCAGGTCGCGGCCGAGATTGCGGCAAATGGTGGCGAGGCGCTCGCGATCGCAGCGTCGGTGACCGACGAGACCGCCGTCGGGGCGATGGTCCAGGATACGGTCGATGCGTGGGGCCGCATCGACATCCTCGTCAACAACGCGGGAATCCTGCGCGACAAGAGCTTCGCCAAGATGAGTATCGACGATTTCCGTCTGGTGGTCGATGTCCACCTGATGGGTGCTGCAATCTGCTGCAAGGCGGTGTGGGACATGATGCGCGAACAGCAATATGGCCGGATCGTCATGACGACCTCATCGTCGGGCCTTTGGGGAAATTTCGGGCAGGCGAATTACGGTGCCGCCAAGATGGCGCTCGTCGGCCTGATGCAGACGCTGGCAATCGAGGGCGAGAAATACAACATTCGCGTCAACAGCCTCGCGCCGACCGCGGCGACGCAGATGACCGAGGGGATTTTATCCGAGCAAAGCCTTGCCGCGCTCGATCCGGCATGCGTCAGCCCCGGACTGCTGGCGCTGGTTGGCGATGCCGCTCCGACCCGCGCGATCCTCTGCGCCGGAGCAGGTCATTTCGCGAGCGCCGAGATCACGCTGTCCCGTGGCGTGCTCGTCGGTTCGGGAGAGGATGCGGGGCTCCGCCTGATCGATCGATGGCACGGCGTGACGGCGCGCGACGAGGCGATCGTCCCGGCCTATGGCTTCGTGCAGGCCGAGCGGGAGGTGAGCAGCGCCGGCGTACGTCCGTAAAGCGAATGATATGCGCGGCGGCCACGCCGCCGCGTAACCTATCCATTGTCTCAGCCGCCGGGTTCGATCTCATACTGGATCGGTTTGAACGTGCCGCCGCAGCTATCGTAGTCGGAGCAGGCCGTGAGCCCGACGATCAGGTCGTCAAGCGCGCGCAGCCGGATGAAATCGCCGGGCTTCGTCGTTGGAGCCTCGACCCTGATACGGCCATCGGCCGCGACGGGCACATTCATGAAGATGTTGAAGGCCGTGGGGATCATGTCGGGCCCGACGCCATAGGGCGCCAACGCTTCGGCAAGATTGCCGAAACATCCGCAATGCACGGGCCTGTCCGGATAGAAATGGCGAAAGGTCGCCTCGCTGCACGGAGTCAACAGAAAGTCGTGGACGCCGACGCTGTCCTCGACGATCTCCAGCAGCGGTCGCGACCGGTTCGACCACAGGCGGTTTCCGGTCGTCAGCCGTACCGTCTCCTCATAGTCGAAGGTTCGTCCGTTCGAAATCATCTCCCCCGGCTCACCGGCGACGCAGGCAAGCATGTCGCTGACCTGCCCGCCCTCGGGGTCGATGACCTTCAATATGTCCCCGCGCGCAAGCGGGAAGGCGGCGGCGCTGCGCGGTGCGATTTCCGTCATACCTTGCTCCTCGGATCGCGGAAGGGGCAGCGCCAGCTTTCGTCGACCTGCCGTCCGCTATACTGCGCCGCCTCGCTCGCCTCGCCATGTCGCGCCAGCATGGGATTGATGTCGCCGGCGAGTTCGGCATCACGCGCCAGAATGCGCTCGCGCATCCTTTCATACCGTCCTTCGGAGCGCAGCCGTTCGAACTGATCGTGCAGATTGAATATCAGCACGGGCTTGCGAAAGCGGCGGGCCGGCCGCGACGCGCGCGGATGGAGGCCGACCACGAAAAAAGCCTCACCGCCGAAACTGAGCGAGAAGTGCGGATTCTCGGGATCGGGGCAAACGCGCGGATCATAGGGAAGGCCCTTCCAGGCGTCCTTGTCGGCGAGCGACTGGATACGGTCCCAAAGAGCGTCCTCGAATGCGGCCTCGTCCAGATCGTCCGGCCCCCGGAAAAGGACCGCGAGGCTGCGAAGGCCTTGCGGATCGTCTCTATAGGCGTGCGCCCAATCCAGCAGCTCGCGATGGATTTCCAGGTCGTTCCACGAACTTCTCAGGTCGCGGGCCTCGATCATGCGGAGCATGGAGGTGGCAAGTGCCGATTTCGCTCCGACGCATGGAAAATCCGGACCTTCGATGAAGGATCGAAAGTGCGCGGAAAGATCGGTGCGGGCGGGGGATTCGTCGATGTCGATAGCCATATGTTTTAAAACTCTCGCGAAAGGGGAAAGCTGCAACGTCACTCGGCTGCTGTCGGACGGTGCTATTTCTGGCAGGCGACGATTGCCGCGATCACGGCAAGCGTCTCGGCCGGGTCGCGCACGCGCACGGTATCGAGGCCGATCTCCTTCGCCGGATAGTCGTTGCCGCCGGGAAAAATCGCATCGCCGATGAACAGCATCGCATCCAAGGGAAAGCCGCTCGCCTCGGCCAGCTTGCTGAGGCCATAACCCTTGTCGACACCCTCACGGGTTATGTCGATCGAGGTGGTGCCGCCCATGTTGATCGACAGGCCCGGAAGCCGCTCCTTCAGATCGGCCTGGATGATCTTGCGCTTCGCGAAGTCGGGGTCCCACATCTCTTTCGCGTGGATCGGTGCCTGCTGCCCCAGCGCCGAGAAGGTGATCTGGCTGCCGCGATCCTCGATCCTTTCGCCCCAGGTTTCCTCGGGTACGAAACCGGTTGCTTCCAATGCGGCGTCGAAGGCATTCAGAATCTCGCGCCTTTGCTCCTCGTCGAACAGTTCGGCATATGCCGCCTGCCACGCGCCATCGCGATGGGTATAGAGCTTCGTACCCGTGGTGGGCATCAGCCAGAGGCGAAAGCGATCGGCGCGATCCGGCAACCGGTTCGCCACCTGTGTTTCGAATTGCGGCCAGTCACCGCCAGAGATGACGGCGACGTCGGCGACGTCGAGCAAATCCGCGAGCGCTTCGCCCATGGCGGCTGTCAGCGGCTGCTTGCTCTCGGCAAGCGTTCCGTCGAGGTCGAACGCGACGAGCTGTTTCATCCAAAAATATCCTGTAAATCAAAGGAATCGCGGGGGCCGGGCCTGGTCCCCGGTCACGGCGCCATCCGACTCGCGCTAAACACGCGGCGGATGGCGCTGCGCTCGTCTCATCCGGCCAGCGCCGGCATTTCTTCTGCCCGCGTGCGAAGCGGTGAGGACGTCACCGTCGCCACGTCCACCCGCCAGAACCCGTCGGCCATAGCCTGATGCGCGAGGTGGAAAGAAAGAACCGATTCTGCGCCGCAATTGAGGTTCACGCCCCGGGGAGTAAGGCCGTCGAAGCACCGTCCACTGCGCATATCTCCCAGCGGCACGCCGCGGTCGTTGTCGCCGAGGAACCAGCGCCAGGCCGTTTCGGCGCGCGTGCGCCAGACCCGCTGCCCGCTTGTTGCAAACGCTGTCGCGCAGGCGGCAATCGTTGCCCACGCCTCGATCGGCTGTTGATCGAAGGGCAGGTCTTCCCCTTCTTTACCGAAGCCTTCCGAGCCGATCGGGCGGAAATGTCCCGATGCGGCGGTCTGCTTCTCGCACAGCCAGTCGAGGGCCGCGAGACCGGCCTCTTGATGCGGAAGCGAGGGAAGGCGTCGCCCGGCGCGGATAAGCGCCTCCGCCAGCCGCGCATTGTCATAGGCCAGTCCGGCCTCGAACCACTCGCGGTCCGGGCGCCGGGCGTGTTTCCAGAGCGCGTGTAAAAAGGCGCCGCCACGCTCGATAATCTCGTGAGCTTGCTTGTTCCCTGGCTCCTCGTCGAGCAGATGATCGGCGCCGAGAAGTGCGAAAGCGATGGCACGCGGGCTTTTGAACGTCCGCACCATCGGGGCGGCCCGCTCGAACCAGTCTTTTGCCCATTGGCGGAAATCGGCGCTCTGGGCCTTTGCCGCGCTGTGGCCAAGCGCCCATAGCGTCCGTCCGTTGCTGTCCTCGGAGCCGACCTCCTCGAGCCAGCGGCGGTCATAGCCCATGAAATTGCGAAAGAGGCCGCGGCCGGGGTTCCAAGCGTGCTGGATGAAGCTGGCAAAGGCCAGCAGCCGCCGTCCGGACTCATCGTCCCGCTGCCGCCTGCCGTGCACGAACATCAGCGCCCGCGCGTTGTCGTCGATGCAATAGCCGTGGTCGCGGTCGGGCACGATGCCTTTGGCGTGCTGGAAAATGCCCACGTCGTCGCACATGGCCCACACGCCCGCGATGGCGGGTTCGCGGTGCGTCGTCGGCTTCGGCGTCGCTTTTGCGGCGACCCCGGAGACGAGCGCGGCAAACCGCTGCGCGACCACGCTCCACGCGGTCTGCCGGCCACGCCGATAGGCACGGTCCTGCAACGCCGCACGTTCGCCGGGGACGGCAAGCAGCAATCGCACCGCTTCGGCAATCGCATCGCTGCCGCAGTCGGGCAAAAGCATACCGACATCGTCGCGCAGCAGCTCTCGGGCATGAACGAACGGGGTTGAAACGACCGCGCGGCCAAGCGCCACCGCATAGGCGAGCGTGCCCGACGTGATTTGTTGAAGATTGGGATAGGGGGCGAGATAGATATCGCACACCTCGATCTGGTCGAGCAAATCCTCGCTGCCAAGGAAGCGGTTGTCCCAAGCGATATTGCCGGCAACGCCCAGTTCCTCGGCAAGCGCCTCCAGACTTTCGCGATAGGCTTCTCCCTCCGCGGCGACCAGATTCGGATGCGTGGCGCCGACGATCCGATAGAGAATATCGGGATATTGCGCCGCGATCGCGGGCAGGGCGCGAATGGCGGTTTCCAGACCCTTGCCCGGCCCGATCAGGCCGAACGTCGACAGAACCGGGCGGTCGCCGATGCCGAGCGCATCGCGCAGCGGCGACCGTTCGACGAAGGGACGATCGGGAGTCCCATGCTCGATGACCTCGATCTGGTCGCGATCGGCGCGATAGACGTCGAGCAGGGTCGTTCGCCCGAACTCGCTCATGACCACGAATTTCGAGGCACGCGCGACGAGGCGGTCCATCACCGCGCGTTGATCGGCATTGGGGTTTTCGAGCACGGTGTGAAGCGTGACGATCAGCGGCGCGGCGATCCGGTCGACCAGTTCGAGGATCATCGCACCGGCGGGACCACCGAAAATTCCGAATTCATGCTGCAGCCACACGACGTCGGCGCCGCTCTCGTTGATGCGCGCCGCGGCCGCGCGGTAACTGGCCGGATCGCGCTCGTCGATTGCCATCGTCACAGCGGGATCGGCGGCGTCGCCGGCGCGGCTCCGCATCGCATAGATGTCGATATCGAGCGCGGGAGCGGCGATGGTCAGATGATCGAAGCTGTCGGCGGTGAAGGTAGCGATGCCGCATTGGCGCGGCCGAAAACATCCGATCAGCGCCAGGCGCCGCGCATCGGAAGATCTGGATTCGGAAACAGGGAGCGTTGCATCTTCCGAAAGTGGGAAGAAAAACCGATCTTCGCTGTCATATTTCATCGTCTATCCTCGTTTTATGACGCACGTCCACGCGTCTTCGCACGCCGTGTCGCGCGAGCCATTTCATTCGAAGTCTGTTCATGTTGTGGTCTGGCAACGCGGGTCGACGGGGCAAGGTTGCAAGGGCAGCGCCTGTTGGAACCGCAAAATATTGTCGGGATTAATCTAAGTTGAAAATCGGTTCGTTCGACTCGTCCCGCTGGTCGCGGCGAACGGCAGGCTCTATGTCGTCTGGACGGTGCCGCCCCCGGCAAGGGTCGCGCGACCCTATCCGCTAGCTTGAGGATCGCCATGAGCCTGAACATCTCCGTTGCCGCGCCGACCGCAGCGATCGCTGGAAGCGTCGACCGCTTCCCGATCCGCCGCATCTTCTGCGTCGGCAAGAATTACGCCGACCATGCGCGCGAAATGGGCGGGGATCCGACGCGCGAGCCGCCCTTTTTCTTCTCGAAGCCGGCAGATGCGGTGGTCGCGGGAACCGCCGACATCGCCATGCCGCCGCGCACCGCCAATCTGCATCACGAGATCGAACTGGTCGTCGCGCTCGCCAAGGGCGGCGCGAATATCGCGGTCGCCGCCGCCACCGAGTGCATCTTCGGCTACGCCGTCGGCAACGACCTGACGCGCCGCGACCTGCAGGCCGATGCAAAGGCCGGCGGCCGGCCGTGGGATATGGCGAAGGGGTTCGACCATAGCGCCGTCCTGTCGCCGATCCGCCCGGTTGCCGAGGCCGGCCACCCGGAACAGGCGCGCATCTGGCTGTCGGTCAACGGCGAATCACGGCAGGACGGCGACATCGCCGACATGATCTGGCCGGTGGCGGATATCATCGCCGAACTGTCGACCTATGTCGAACTCCAGCCCGGCGACCTGATTTACACCGGGACGCCCGCAGGCGTCGGACCTATCGTCCGGGGCGATCTGGTCGCGGGCGGGATCGACGGGATCGGAACGATCGCCAACCGCTTCCTTTGATAGCCTTGCAGGCTGCGACGAAAGTCAAATCACCAGCAGGCTGAACAAGAGCGCCAGTGCAAAGCTCGTTATCGAGGCCACCACGACCGGAATCGCCGCGCGCCAGCCCATCTCGAGCAACAGGTCCATCCGCGTCCGCATCGCGGTCGCTGTCACGGCAAGGAGCAGCATGGCTTTCGATATTGCGAGCGCGGCGTCGCGTATCGCGGCGGGAATTTCCACGACGCTGTTCAGCGATACCATCGCGAAGAAAGCGACGATGAACCAGGGGAGGGCAAGGCGGCGCCACAGGCGGGTATCGGCTCCGCCCTCGGGCCTGATCAACAGCCCGACCAGCGCGACGACAGGGGCGAGCAGCGCGACGCGCGCGAGTTTGACGATCGTCGCGCTTGCGCCCGCGGCGTCGGAGAAAGCGTAGCCGCCGCCGATCGCCTGCGCCACATCGTGGATCGACGCCCCGATGAGGAAACCGGCCTGCGCATCGCTGAGCCCCAGCCGGCCCGCCAATATGGGATAGATCGTCATCGCGAGCGCGCTCGCGAGCGAAATGCCGACCAGCGTCAGCGCGAACTGCGCCTGCGAAAGCCGCTGGCGCCCGATCACGCCATAGAGCGCCAGCGCCGCGCTCGCGCCGCAGATCGCCGTCGCGCCGCCAGCGAGCAATCCGCTATAGGGCGATTGCCCCGATAGCCGCGCGCCCAGAATACCCGCGCCCATCGTCAGCGTCATGATGACGGCCAGCGCGACGAACGGCACGGGACCGAGAACGGCAATCTGCAGGAAGGTCACCTGAAGCCCGAGCACGACAATGCCGAGGCGCAGGAACGTCCTTGATGCGAAATCGAGCCCGCGGTGCGTCGCCTCGTTCGCCGAGATGAAATTGAGCGCCAGCCCGACGAGCAGGCCGAGCAGGATGATCGGAAAGCCATAATGGTCGGAAAGCCAGGCGGCGGCGGCGGAGGCTGCCGCGCAGGCCGCGAGGCCGGGAAAGAAGCTGCCCTTGGGCGCCGTCCCGGCCTTCGTCTGCGCGAGATGCAATTCGCCGAACAGGTCGCCGCCGCTCGGCAAATTGTTCCAGTGCGCGTGGCGCATCGAGGTCAGATTGTTTCTGTCCATCGTTGTCATATGGTCGCGTCATATCGCGAGGCGGCGGGACCGTGCAAGGCTTCTCTTGCGGTGCACGGCGCGACGCGCCAAAGCGGACAACATGGTCAGCAGGCCAATGGGGAGATCGCAGTGGTGTCGTGGATTTGCCGGCCGGGTCCGGAGCGCCTGCGCGCATGACCAGGGCCACGATCAAGGATGTCTCGCGCGTCGCGGGGGTGTCGATCAAGACCGTCTCGCGCGTCCTCAACAAGGAACGCTACGTCAGCGACGAGATGCGGGAAAAGGTCGAGGAAGCGGTCGCGCGCCTCAACTACCACCCCAGCCTGGCCGCGCGGACGCTGGCCGGTAAGCGATCCTTCCAGATCGGGCTGATCCACGACAATCCCAGCCCCTATTATATCTTCAATATGCAGGCGGGGGTCGGCCAGCGGTGCCGCGAGGCGAATTTCCGCATGATCATCCAGCCGTGCGATATCAATTCGCCCGGGCTCGTCGACGATATCGGCGCGCTGATCGACCAGGCGCAGCTCGACGGCATCATCATGACCCCGCCGGTCACCGACGTCGGCACCGCGCTCGCCGAATTGTTCCACCGCAAGATCCCGGTCGTGCGCGTCCAGCCGGGCACAGATTTGACCGCGACCTCGGCGGTGTACATCGACAATGTCCAGGCGGCCGACGACATGACGGCCTATCTCATCTCGCTTGGCCACCGCCGCATCGGCTTCGTGACCGGGCATGGCAATTATTTCGCGAGCGGCCAACGGCTGACAGGATATCGGCAGGCACTCCAGCGGGCGGGCATCGGCTTCGACGCGGCGCTGGTCTTTCCGGGGCAGTTCGATTTTCAGTCGGGCGCCGCCGCGGCCGAGGCGCTGCTGACGCTTGACCCGCCGCCGACCGCGATTTTCGCGAGCAGCGACGACATGGCTGCCGGCGTCCTTGCGGCAGCCCACAGGCTGGGGGTTGCGGTGCCCGATCAATTGTCGGTCGCGGGCTTCGACGATACCGACCTCGCGCAGGTCGTGTGGCCCTCGCTGACGACGATCCGCCAACCGATCCGCGATCTCGGCTATGCCGCCGCCGACCTGCTGCTTGAATTCGGCGAGACGATCGAGCGGCGCCAATTGCCGCACGAACTGATCGTACGCGGATCGACCGCAGCGCCGAAAGGCTGAAAACGACCGTCAATCCTCCCTGCGGCGAACCGTGGAGAGGGGGACCGCCGAAGGCGGTGGAGGGGCGGCAGCCTCGCGCCAATGGCCCCTCCGTCAGCTCTTCGCGCTGCCGCCTCCCCATCGCTACGCGACAGGGAGGATCGCATCTTTCATCGTCACCCCGGACCTGATCCGGGGTCCATGACTTCGGCGCTGCTATGGATCCCGGATCAAGCCCGGGATGACGAAAGAGGGCGAGCGGAACGTCCGCTCCCCACCCCATTCCTGCCGCCCGGAAAAAACGATTGTCCTTTCCGGTATGACAACGTTATCTCACATGCACGACAGAAGGATTCGGGGAGAGACGATCTTGGCGCAAATCGCCGATAAACGCCGCTGGCTCGTGGTGGGGCTCGTCTTCATCGCGATCGTCCTCAACTATGTCGACCGCCAGATTCTCGCGCTGCTGAAGCCGACGCTGCAGGCCGAATTCGACTGGACCGACCGCGATTACAGTCACATGGCATCGGCTTTCCAGTTCGCCGCGGCGCTCGCTTTCCTCGGCACCGGCTGGTTTATCGACAAGGTCGGGCTGCGCCGCGGGTTCGCGATCGGTGTCGGGGTGTGGAGCCTCGCGGGCATGGCGCACGCCTTCGCGTCCACCGTGGCGGGCTTCGTCACCTCGCGCGCCGTGCTGGGCGCCGCCGAATCGATCGGCACGCCGGCTGCGGTGAAGACCGCCGCCACCTATTTCAACGCGAAGGAGCGCAGCTTCGTCCTCGGCCTCGGCGGCATCGCTCCCAACGTCGGCGCGATCCTGACGCCCCTGCTCATCCCGCTGATGGCGATGATGTGGGGCTGGCAGGCGACCTTCCTGATTGCGGGCGGGCTCGGGCTCGTCTGGGTCGTCGTCTGGCTGATGGTTCGCATTCCCGAACAGCCGAACGCCGCGCGCGACGCCGCCGCTCCGAAAATCGCGTGGGCCAGCCTGCTTCGCGACCGCCGCCAATGGGCCGTCATTCTCGGCAAGGCGCTCACCGACCAGGTCTGGTGGTTCCTGCTCTTCTTCATGCCCGACCTGTTCCACCGCGTTTTCGGGCTGACGCAGGGCACGCTCGGGCTTCCGGTCGCCTTCGTCTATTTCATGGCGGCATTGGGCGGCATCACCGGCGGCTATCTGCCGTCGTACCTGATGGGCCGCCGCGGCTGGACGGTGAACGCCGCGCGCAAGACGACAATGCTCATCTATGCGTTGCTCATCCTGCCCGTGCCCTTGCTCGTCGGGGTCGACAGCGCATGGGTCGCGGCGATGATGCTCGGCCTTGCGCTGTTCGCGCACCAGGGTTTTTCGACCAATCTCTTCGGCCTCACCACCGATGTCTTTCCGGCGCGGATCGTCGGCTCGGCAATCGGGATCGGCGCCTTTGCCGGCAATCTGTCAGGCATGGCGATGATCGAGTTCGCGGGCTGGTCGCTCGACACCGGCAGGGGCTATCTGCCGATGATGCTCGTCTGCGCCGTCACCTATCTCGTCGCGCTCGCCGCGATCCACCTCATCTTGCCGCGTATCGTCGCGGTCGACGAGGAGGAGGATGACGAGGTGCAGGTGCTGGCGCATTGACGAGCATCCATTTCCTGCTCCCGAATGGACCCCGGCTTTCGCCGGGGGACATGACGGGCAACATCTGACGAGCCGCATACGAAACCCGCTTTCCTCATTCTGACTTATGGAGTATATGACAGCGATGTCAGATTTTCTTCCCGCTCCCGCCAATGTGACCCTCGCCGGTCATGAGGTTTCGCCCATCGCCTGGGGCATGTGGCGCTTCGCCGGCGTCGACGTGGCGACGGCGCGCGCGCGCGTCGAGGCCGCTTTCGAAGCGGGGGTGACCCTGTTCGACACCGCCGACATCTATGGCTGTGACACGCCGGGCGGCTTCGGCTCGGCCGAGGCTTTGCTCGGCGACGTCTTCGCCGAAGCGCCGGACCTTCGCGGCAAGATGGTGCTCGCCACCAAGGGCGGGATCATCCTCGGCGTGCCCTATGACAGCAGCGCCGCCTATCTGGCCTCGGCGATCGACATCTCGTTGAAGCGTTTGCGCACCGATCGTGTCGAGCTGTGGCAGATTCACCGTCCCGACCTGCTCACCCACCCGCAGGAAATCGCGCGGACGCTCGAGGACGCGCACCGCGCGGGCAAGATCGGCGCGATCGGCGTCTCGAACTTCACCCCGGCCCAGGCCGCGGCGCTCGCCAAATATCTTCCCGTTCCGGTGGTCAGCCATCAGAGCGAATTTTCACCGCTTCACCTCGCCCCGCTCTTCGACGGCATCTTCGACCAGTCGATGGCGGAGGGCATGAGCTTCCTCGCCTGGTCGCCACTTGGCGGCGGCCGGCTCGGCGATCCGGCCGACGAGCGCACGCGCGCAGTCGCCGGACTGCTCGACGCGAAGGCGGCCGAATATGGCGTCTCGCGCGCCGCCGCGACCTACAGCTGGGTGATGGCGCATCCCGCGCGCCCGATCCCGATCGTCGGCACGCAAAATCCGGACCGGATCAGGGAAATTCCGCAGGCCTTCGCGCCGCGCTGGACGCGCGCCGAATGGTATGCGGTGCTGCAAACATCGATGGGGGAGAATCTGCCATGACCGACCGCACGTGCGAGGTGAGCTGGTTTTCGGCGCTGTGCGACGACGACTATGAATTTCTCGGCGTCCCCGACCCGATGCTCAAATCGAGCTGGGAGCATTGCCGCGACATCGTGATGCAGGCCGATTCCCTCGGTTTCGATAATATCCTGCTGCCCTCGGGCTATGCGCTCGGCATCGACACCACCGCCTTCGCCGCAGCGATCGCGACGATGGTGAAGCGCATCCGCCTCTTGATGGCGGTGCGCATCGGCGAAAGCTGGCCGCCGCAGCTCGCGCGCCAGATCGCGACGATCGACCAGATCCTCGGCGGCCGCCTGACCGTCAACATCATCTCGTCCGACATGCCCGGCGAGACATTGGACTCCGAACCGCGCTACCGCCGCACGGTCGAGGCGATGCATATCCTGAAGACCTTGCTCAACGGCGAGGCACTCGACCATGACGGCGAGTTCTGGAAGCTGCAACTCGAGCCCGCGCGCGTCGGCATGGTGTCGGGCAAGGCGCCGCCGCTCTACTTCGGCGGCCTCTCGCCGGCCGCGCGCGATGCCGCCGCGAAGGGCTGCGACGTCTTCCTGATGTGGCCCGACCGCGAAGAGGTGGTGAAGGAGATCATCGCCGACATGACCAAGCGCGCCGCCGCTTATGGCCGCACGCTCAAATTCGGCTACCGCGCGCATATGATCGTGCGCGACACCGAAAGCGAAGCGCGCACCGCCGCCGACCGGCTGCTCTCGAAACTCGACGCCGCGAAGGGCGCCGAGATCAAGGCCAAGTCGCTCGATTCGCAGTCGTTCGGCGTCAACGCACAGGTTGCCTTGCGCGAGGCCGCGTCGGACGACGGCTATGTCGAGGATAATCTCTGGACCGGCGTCGGCCGCGCCCGCTCGGGCTGCGGCGCCGCGATCGTCGGCGACCCCGATCAGGTGCTCGCGAAGCTGAATCGCTATCAGGACATGGGCATCGAGGCCTTCATCCTCTCGGGCTATCCGCATGCGGCAGAGGCCGACCTCTTCGCCCGCCATGTGTTGCCGAAGATGAAGCACGGGCCCCTGGCGGTCTGACCTGCCGTCATTGCGAGCAGCGAAGCGACGCAGCAATCTCCAGCCATCGGCCTTGCTCGGCTTCGATAGCTGGAGATTGCTTCGCTGCGCTCGCAATGACGATTTGGAGATGCCCCGCCCCCACGGTGAGACGTAAGAGAGAGGGGGACGGGGCGAGCGCGCCTAAGCAGAACCCGCCTTGCCCGTCGATTAACCGAAGGTGTTATCCCGCCCAGACCTGCGCATAAAGCGTCGCCATCTCCTCGGCATTCGGCACCCGCGGATTGTTCGCCGGCGAGCCCGACGCCGCCGCCTGCGCGCACATCGTCGGGACCAGCGCGTCCCAGCGCGCCGCGTCGATGCCCCACGCCGCCGGCCCCGGCACCTCGAGCTCGCGGTTCAATGCCGCCAGCTCGCCCAGCAACCGCGCCACCGCCGACTGGTCGCCCTCCGCCTCGTCCGCAACGCCCATCGCCCTTGCGCAATCGCCATAGCGGTGCAGCGCCGCCGGTGCCGACCACGCCGTCACCGCGGGCAGCAGCATTGCGTTCGACAGCCCGTGCGGGACATGGAAATGCGCGCCGATCGGCCGGCTCATCCCGTGGACCAGCGCGACCGAGCTGTTCGAGAAAGCGATCCCCGCCTGCGTCGCCCCCAGCATCATCGCCTCGCGCGCCGCCGCATCCATCGGATCGCTGCACACGCGGCGCAAATTCGGCGCCAGCGCGCGCATCGCGAGCAGCGCCATGCCGTCGCTGAACGGGTTGGCGCGCTTCGACACATAGGCTTCGATCGCGTGCGTCAGCGAGTCGATCCCGGTGTCGGCGGTCAGCCTTTTGGGTTTGGTGAAGGTCAGCTCATAATCGACGAGCGCCGCGACGGGCAGATAGGCGAGGCCCGGGCACAGCATCTTCTCGTCGGTCGTCTCGTCGGTGATGATCGTGAAGCGCGTCGCCTCCGACCCCGTGCCTGCGGTCGTCGGGATCGCGATCACCGGCAGCCCCGGCGCGTCCTGCACATGCGGCGCCTTGTAATCGGCCATCGCGCCGCCGAACCGGCCGAGCAGCGCGATCGCCTTCGCGCTGTCGAGCGGACTGCCGCCGCCGAAGCCAACGACGCAGTCATGATCGCCCTCCAGCAGAAACGCAACGCCCGCCTCGACCGACGCCACCGTCGGGTCGGGCACCGTATCGGCGAACACCCGGGCCGCGATCCCCGCCGCCGCCAGCCCGTCGGTCAGTTCGGCGACGCGCCCGCTACTCACCAGCCAGCTATCGGTCACGATCAACGGTCGCGACAGTCCCAAGCTCGTCAGCACCTCGGGCAATTGCTTCGACGCCCCGCCGCCGATGCGGAAAATACGGGGCAGGGCAATGCTGGCGATACTCAACTGACCATCTCCTCACGGATCGTTTTGCGCGCCATCCAGAACAACGCCGAGGCGAGCGCGCCGAACAGGATGAAAATCATCAGCGACCAGCGCACGCCTTCCGCCGACCCTAGCCCCATCGGCCCCGAGAGCAAATCGCTGACCGCGCCGACCCCGAGCGGGCCGAGCCCGAGGCCCAAGAGGTTGATGATGAACAGCAGCACCGCCGACGCCGTCGCGCGCGTCTGCGGCCGCACCAGCCCCTGCACCGCGGCAAAGCCCGGTCCGTACCAGAGCGTGTTGAGCACCGGCGGAAAGGCGAACATGATCAGCGCGAAGACGGCGGAATCGGTCAGCAATCCGGCGATGTAAAAGGGGATGCCGAGGAAGGTCGAAACCGCCGGGATCGCGACATAGGCACGGAGGTCCTTCGCGCCATATTTGTCGGCGAGCTGCCCGCCCATCCATGTCCCCAGCGCGCCCGTGAGCCCGAGCACGATGCCGAGCGCGACGCCGAGGAAACCCGTCAGCCCCAGCCCGAAACCGCCGGCGATCACAGTCAATTCCTCGCCATGGTTGCGAAAGAAGAAGGGCGCGAGGAACGCGGCGGCGCCATAGCCGATGAACGCCTTGATGGCCGCGGCGAAGGCGATCAGCCAGAAGGTGCGCTTGCCGCGTATTTCGGCCATCGCGGTCTTGAAGTCGGGCCGCGCGGCCTTGAGCGCGGCGAGGTCGTGGTGCATCTGGCGGCGCGGTTCCCTGAGCGTCGTCCACGCGACGATCGCCATCAGCACGCCCGGCGCCCCCGCCACCAGAAACGCCGTCCGCCACCCCCACGCGTCGGCGATCAGTCCGCCCAGCGCCAGCCCGAGCAGCCCGCCCAAGGGAATGCCGAGCGAATAGAAGGCAAGCGCCGACGCGCGCTTTTCCTTCGGCGTATAGTCGGTGATCAGCGAATGGGCGGGCGGCGTACACCCCGCCTCGCCGATGCCCACCCCGATTCGGCAGATCACCAGCTGCACGAAATTCTGCGCATGGCCGCAGGCGATGGTGAAGACGCTCCACAGCCCCGCCGCCACCGCGATGATGCGCGGCCGGTCGCCCGTCTCGGCAAGGCGCGCGATGGGAATGCCGAGCACGGTATAGAAAAGCGCGAAGGCGAGCCCTGTCATCACGCCCAGCTGCCAGTCGGCGAGATGCAGCTCGTTCTTGATCGGCTCGGCCAGAATCGAGACGATCTGCCGGTCGAGGAAGTTGAGGATATAGATGATCAGCAGCACCGTCAGCGCGTAACGGCGGTACGCGGGCGATACGGTGGGCGGGATAGGCGGGGAGGGGGTCTCGGCTGGCATTTCATCCTCTCTCGATTGTCTGATTTCACCCCGGACTTGATCCGGGATCCCGCCCTATTCGTCGAGGAAAAGCGGGATGCCGGGTCCAGTCCGGCATGACAAGGGTATCCCGATTTGCGCGGTGCCAATTGACTCCCATACTCGACAAGATATGACAACGCTGTCTGAAAAAGGAAAGCCATGCCCGAATTGCTCGTCCTCCAGTCGGTCTGGGGCCTCGATAAATGCCCCGGTTTCGATATCGAAAACCGCCTCGACGACGCGCTGGCCCAAGTCGTCGCCGCGGGTTTCGACGGCGTCGGCGTCAACCTCGCGCGCACCGCGCGGACCGATGGCGTCGCGCGCGCCATGAACCCCCTCGGCCTCGCTTGGGAGGGGCAGGTGCTCGTCCATGACGCCGCCCAGCTGACCCACTGGATCGGCGAGGCGCAGCGCCTCGGCGCGCACCATCTCAACGTCCAGATCGCCGGCCCGACCGCCGACTTCCCCGCCGCACTGCGCCTGATCGACAGCCTTGTCGCCGCGGCGAAAGAGGCGCCGCTCCCCGTCTGGTTCGAAACGCACCGTGGCCGCC
>JAEWIL010000031.1 GCA_023387085.1 Pseudomonadota bacterium
CCTTGAGCGAGGGCATCACGGGACCGCAACTCACCTTGCGCGGGCTGAACGCGAGCGGTCAGGGCGCGACTACGGCAATCCTCGTCGACGATGTGCCGCTCACCTCATCCTCTTCCTATCAGCAAAGCACGACCCCCAACTTCGACACCTATGACATCCAGCGGATCGAGGTGCTGCGCGGTCCGCAAGGGACGTTATATGGCGCTTCGGCGCTCGGCGGGCTGGTCAAATATGTGACCAAGGCGCCCAATCTTTCGCGTGTCGAGGGATCGGCCCAACTGGAACTCGACAAGGTCGACGAGGGCGAGACGGGCGGAAGTGTCCGAGCGGCGGTAAACCTGCCCGTCCTTCAGGACACAGTCGCAATCCGCGTGTCCGGCCTCTACGAGCGGCTGCCCGGGTTCATCGACAATCCGCTTGGCAATGTGCGCAACGTCAACGGTGGCGAGCGCTATGGTGTCCGCGGCGCCCTGTTGTGGCAGGCCACGCCGGATTTCAGCATCCGGCTTGGTGCCATCTGGCAGCGCGACGATCGCGATGCGCCCGCGAGTATCGACGTGGTCGGAGCGGCGCTGACCCCCTCAACCCCGCCAGCGAACGCCACGGCGATCGCCAACGGCGGCGAACTGCAACGCAATCTGCGCCTTGGCGAACCGATGAAGCGTAAATCGCAGCTGTACAGCGCGACGCTGGCCTATGACGCCGGCTTTGCCTCGATCACCAGCATCACCAGCTTCGCCAAGATGAATTTCGAGCGCAGGAAGGTCTTCACCTATAATAATGCGGCACCGGGCATAACTTTCGGTGACGTTCTGGCTGGCGTTTACGGGCAGCCGGTCGATGTTCGGAGTGACGACTTCACCTCGGTTCGCCGTATCAACCAGGAAATCCGCCTCGCATCCGCGCCCGATTCCGGACCGATCGATTATCTCGTCGGCCTTTTCTATACCGATGAAAAGAGCTCGATCAGACAGCTGTTCGACGTCACGAGCGTCACCAGTCCGCCCGAAATTCTGACTGTGCCGGTCCCTGGGGGCGGATTGTTCCTTCCCGCCCGATATCGCGAAGCGGCCGGCTTTGCACAACTAACCTGGCATCCGCTACCCAATGTCGATGTCACGGGCGGCGCACGCTACGCCCGTAATCGGCAAAAATCGCAGACCACGCGCTTCGCGGGATTTGTTTCGCAATCCTTTGTCGATGTCATCGACGACCCGTCGAGAACCAAAGAGGACAAAATAACCTGGTCGGGCGCGATCAGCTGGCATCCGGTCGAGCGCGTGACACTTTATGCGCGCGTTGCGTCGGGCTATCGTCCGGGTGGCCCCAATCTCCTGCCGGCGACGCCGCCGCCAGGATATCGGACCGGCTACGGCGCCGACACAACCGTCAATTACGAACTGGGTGCGAAGGGCGAATTGTTCGATCGTCGGCTGAGCTTCGACATCTCCGCTTTCACGGTCGACTGGACCGATATCCAGATCCCGACGTCGGTGGTCGATCCGGACACGGGCATACCCAATAATTTCACCGATAACGGTGGCAAAGCGCGTAGCCGCGGCTTCGAATATGCCCTGCGGCTGGCGGCAGCGCCGCGGCTGTCGGTCTTTGTCAATGGCGCCTACACCGACGCCGATCTGCGGGTGGCCGTTCCGGGGATCGGCGGCATTTCGGGCGACCGCTTGCCCTATGTGCCGACATTCACGAATACGTTCGGGTTCGATTATCGCGCGCCGATCGGTTCCGATACGACGATGTTCGTGGGAGCAGACTGGACCTACGTCGGGTCGCGCTATTCGGACTTCGTCGTCGGCGGGCTGGCGGCGCCATATACCGGTCATCAACGGCTTCCGGGCTACAACACGGTGAACCTGCAGGGCGGGGTCGAATTCGGCGAGCATCGGTTCGACCTGTATGTGACGAATGTCGGCAACGCGCGGGGGCTATATTACTACCTCAGCGGCGATGGCGCAGGCGGGACCGGCAACGCGATCGTCCAGCAGCCGCGCACCTTCGGCGTTCGTTTCAGTTCGAATTTCTGACCACCGGTCCGGTCGGCAGGGCCCGCCTCTGCGATCATTCCGTCCTCAGGGTTGAATTTTCGAATGGAGCCGTGGAAACCGCGCTCATGAACAAGGCGAATATGGTTGCAGACACCTCACCGGTGACGAGCGTCGCCCGCAAAACGCGCCGCAGCCAGGCCGACCGCAGCGCCGCAACGCGCGCGCGGGTGCTGGCGGCGGCGCGCGACGTGCTCTGCTCGCAGGGCTATTCGGGCGCAACGATGCACGCCATCCGCGATGCCGCCGGCATGAGCCTGGGCGCGATCCAGCACCAGTTCCCGACCAAGGCCAAGCTGATGGCCGCCGTCGCCGGCGAGTTCGCGGCGTATCGAACGCGCGTCTATGCCGACGCCATCCGCGCCGGCACAACGCCGCGCCAGTCGATGGAAAATCTGATCGACGCCAATTACCGGATGGTCAGCCGGCCCGAAATGGCCGCAGTGCTCGAAATCCACCTCGCCCGCCGCAACGATCCCGATCTCGATCAGGAGGTCGGGCCCAGCGCCCGCCGCTTCGACCGAAGGGTGCGCCTATGGGGCCACATGATCCTGCACGCTGCGGGCATCGACAATGACGAGGCGTATCAAACGCTCCAGCTGCTCAACAACGCGGTCACGCGCGGCCTGACGGTCGAATATATCCGCAATCCGAACATGGAGCTGATCGAACGGACGGTCGCTGTCTGGAAACGCCAGATGCTCGATCTGGTTTTCGGCCCCTGACCGACGAGATGGGGCTGACAGGGGCACCGACGGTCTTGGAATGGCTGGATTTCGGTGGATGACTATTCCACAAAGCAATCCAAAATCGGGCGCAATCCGATGCCCTCATTGCGTAAATTCTGGAACACGGCTCGCAGACACCGCATTTTGGGGCTTTGCATGGCTGCCGATATGCGTCGCCGATATTGGCCCAGGAAGAAAGTGATTGCGGTCATCCGGTCCACCGCTGACCCCAAATATTCTTTAACCCAGCGTACTAAGGCCCTGAATGGCCCCCGACCTGGGGGAATCAACTGCCGGCCCGATCTCGCCTACCGCGGCGTATTCTCCTGGCTTTGATGCATTGCGGTGATCGCCGACAACGATGAATTGCCGCTCCAGCACGGTCTGCGAACTCCCCCCGACGAGAAGGGTGAAGCCTCCGGCTTCAACGACCGGGAGCAGATTTGCATCGAGCAATTCGAAATCGCTGCGTCCGAGCGTGAAGCGAACAGGTTTGCGCTCGCCGGGCGCGAGCGCGATACGGGCGAAACGCTTGAGCGCCTTTACGGGGCGGGTCGTACTCGCGACGTCGTCGCGCAGGTAAAGCTGGACGACCTCCTCGACTGAATGCCGCCCTTCGTTCACGATCCAGAATCGGGCCTCCAAAGGCTCGTCAAAGCGCAGCCGCGTGGATGACAGCTCCAACTTCTCGTAGCGGACGGGAGAATAGGTGAGGCCATAACCGAATGGGTAGAGAGGGGTGGTCGGTGCATCGACATACTTCGCGCTGTTCCGTTCGGTTTCGCTCGCCGGACGGCCCGTGCTGCGATGGTCGTAGTGGACGGGTATCTGCCCCACATGGCGCGGGAAGCTCATCGACAGGCGGCCCGAAGGGCTGACGTCGCCGAACAGCAGGTCGGCGAGCGCGGTCCCCGCCTCAACCCCGGGATGCCAGGCCCAGAGGATCGCCGGAGCGCGTTCCGCGAGCGCGCCGATCGTCAGCGGACGGCCCGCGAAGATCACTGTCGCCACCGGCTTGCCAAGCGCGAAAACCGCGTCCGCAAGCGCCTGCTGGTCGGGCGCGAGGTCGAGCGCGACACGGCTGCGCGCTTCGCCACTCATGTCCCAATCCTCGCCGAGGCAGAGGATGACCGCATCGGCCTCGCGCGCCGCCGCCAGCGCCGCCTCGCCGTCCGCGGCATGACGCACCCGCGTGGCAGAACCGAGCGCGGCGGCAATCCCCTCGCGCGGCGTGATCGCATCGGCCGCGACCCCGGTCGGCGCCCAGCTGCCCAGCATCGAGCGGCGGTCGTCGGCAAGCGGGCCGATGACCGCGACAGTGCGCAAGGCCTTTGACAGCGGCAGCACCTGCCCTTCATTCCGAAGCAGCACCATGCTCTTGCGCGCCAGGTCGCGGGCGGTGGCGCGATGCTCACGGCGCAGCGTGACGCGTTTCGCGCGCGCGGGGTCGCAGTTGCGATAGGGGTCCGCGAACAGGCCCAGCGCCGCCTTCGCCTCGAGCAGCCGGCGTACCGCCGCGTCGACGAGCGCGATGTCGAGCCTGCCCCCCTCCCCTTCGGCGGGCAGCAGACCGCCGTAAATCCCGCTGACCATATCGACGTCGATTCCGGCCTCCAGCGCAAGCCGCCCGGCTTCGGCATCGTCGGCGGCCACGCCGTGCGCGACGAGTTCGCGGATGCCCGTATAGTCGCTGACGACCAGACCATCGAACTTCCACGCCTCGCGCAGCACGCCGCGCAGGAGATCGCGGTTAGCGTGCATCGGAACGCCATTCACTTCGTTGAAGGCGGCCATGACGCTCGCCGCGCCCGCCGCGATCGCGGCCTGGAAGGGGGGATAATAATATTCGGCGAGGCGCCGCGGCGACACGTCGGCGACGTCATAGTCGCGCCCGCCCTCGGCCGCGCCATAGGCAACGAAATGCTTTGCCGTCGCCATCATCGCGTCGGGGTCCGACAGGCTCCGGCCCTGAAAGCCGCGCACCCGCGCTTCGGCGAAGCGGCAGGCCAGCTCGACATCCTCGCCCGCGCCCTCGACGACGCGGCCCCAGCGCGGGTCGCGCGCCATGTCGACCATCGGAGCGTAGGTCCAGTGGAGCCCGTTGGCGGTCGCTTCGATCGCTGCAATCCGCGCCGCCTTCTCAGCCGCCGCCGGATCGAAGCTCGCCGCCTCGCCGAGCGGCACCGGGAAGATGGTTCGAAAGCCGTGGATGACGTCGTCGGCGAAGAGCAAGGGAATGCCGAGCCGCGTCTCCTCGACCGCGATGCGCTGAAGCCGCCGGGTGGTATCGGCGCCATAGACGCTGAGGAAGGAGCCGATGCGGCCTGCACGCACGTCGGCTTCGCTGCCCGCGGGAACGTAAGGGCCGGTATCGTTGCGCTCGCCGCGCGCCTGCGCGAGCTGGCCGAGCTTCTCGGCGAGCGTCATCCGCGCGAGCAGCGCGTCGATGTCCACCGCGGTGATGCGCTCCGCCGCCTTTGCCCCCGCGCTCGCGAGGACGGCGGCGGCGAGCGCGCCGGCACCGAGAAACTCGCGCCGGTTGAGGCCGGAGGGTTTCGACACGCCCTGCCCTTCGCGCCTTATCGAACCGCGTCGGCGGCCGGGCGCTTGCCCGTCTCGACCCAGCCCTTCAGCGCTTCCCATGTCGCGTTCATCTGTTCGGGCGAGAATCCGCAATGCGTATAGCCCTCGACCCCGCCGACCGGCAGCGCAGCCTTCGTCCCGGGCACCGTATACTGGACGAGCCGCTTGTCGTTGCGCGCCGCCGCCACGATGCGCCCCAGCGCCTCCGACTGGGCGTAGGGAACGAGCGAGTCGATGCGGTTGTGGATCGTGATCAGCGGCACCTCGAATCGGCCGGTCGCCTGATGCCAGCGACGCGCATTGGCGACCGCTGCCGGGTCTGCCGTGATCCGCTGGACCCGGGCGTTGAAGGCGGCGGCCTCGTCGGCCGTCATCTCGGGGCTCGAATAAACCTTCCCGGCGTTGCCATAGATATTGCCGCCGAGCGTCGCGCCCAAATCGTCCATGCCGAGCGTCACGGTGACGAGCGGAAAGGCGATCGAGGCGACTTCAGGCTCGAAGCCGCCGATCGAGGCAACCTGTTTCAGGATGCGCGCTTCGCGCCCATCGGGATTCGCCGCGGCCGCCTGCGCCAGCATCAGCACCGGCATGGCGATCTGCACGATGCGCCCGTTACGAAAAGCCTCGCTGCTCGCCGCTTCGCCCGCGGGCGGGTCCATCGGGAAGGCTGATTTGAGCAGGTCGTGCTCGCCGGGCAAGGCATAGGGTGTGCCTTCGGTCAGCACGTTGTAAGCGGCGCGCATGTCGATGAGCTGCGCGAACAGGCTTTCCCAACCATCGGTAACGCCGCATGCCGAAATCGCGCCGGCAAAGGCCTTCGGATGCTGTTCGATCAGCGAGAGGACGATATTGCCGCCCATCGATCCGCCCGCGACGAGCACGCGCTTCGCGCCAAGTCTGGTCAGGAAATCGCGCAGTCGGAGCGTGTTCTCCGTCGCCGTCTCGACCCCCATGCCCGCCTTGTCATAAGCGCTGTGGCCCGCCGCATAGCCGTCCTGATAGACTTTCAGCATCATGCCGTTGGTCCCGACGGCAGGCGACAGCGGATCCTCGGCCACCGCGATCGGCGAACCCGGCGCTGAATAGCCATGGGCGAAAAGCAGGGCGCCGCCCTTCCAGCCTGCGGGGAAAGCAACCGAGAATTGGTCTCCTTCGAGTTTCCCCGCGATGACGAAGCCGCCCCCGGGCGCGGGAAGCGTCTTGATGTCGGTGGCGCCGAGCTTCGCCGCCTTCGCGACGAGCGCCGATTGCGCCGATGTCAGCGCGACCGCCGGGGTGCCTTCCTGCGCCTGAAGCGCCAGGGGTGCGGCAAATGCCAGAAGCGCGGGCGCCAGCCGCATCGCGAAGGATAATCCCGTCCCTTTATGCATCACCGCTTGAACTCCTTCCTGTTTTCGCGATCCCGCATCGCCAGCAATTCCAGGGTCACGCCGTTGGTCCAGCCGAACCCCGTTTCGGTGCCATATTCGCCGCCCGAGCCGGCAGAGCAGGCAACGACATCATATTTTTCGAGGAGCTGCCCGGTCGCGGCATAATGCGCCTCGACCATCGCCACCCAGCGATCGGCGATCATATCGGCGAGCTGCGTCTCGCCATAGCGGCGCAGGCCCGTGATCGCGATCCATTGCAACGGCGCCCAGCCGTTCGGCGCATCCCATTGCTGCCCGCTGTCGCACTGCGTCGTCATCAGACCGCCGGGCCGCAGCAGGCGCTGCAGCGCCGACGCGGTCCGTGAAGCGCGCTTGCTGGTCGCGATCCCGGCAAAAAGCGGAAAGGCGGCGGCTGCAGTCAGGCGATCCGACGGCGCACCGCTGTCGAGATCGAAATCGACATAATGGCCGCCCGCTTCGTACCACAGATGATCGGCGATGGCGCGTGCGCGGGCGTCAGCACGGACGGCATAATCGGCGGCCATACCCCGATCGCCCAGCCCCTCGGCTTCGGCCGAGATAGCCTGTTCGAGCCCGAACAACAGTGCATTGAGATCGGCCGGGACCAGTCGCGTGGTGCGGATCGAGCCAAGGCTTTGGCCGTCGGCGAGCCAGCGCGAACTGAAGTCCCAGCCGCTTTCGGCAGCGGCGCGCAGGTCGCGCCATAGCGCCCCCGCATCGCGCGCTTCGGCTTCGGCGGCGAGCGCAACGTCCTCGCGCCAACTTTCGTCGCGCGGGCGGTCGCTGTCGTCCCAATAACGGTTGAGCAACGCACCGTCGGCCAGCCGCACGACGCGGCGCGCCGCGGCCCCGGGCGCGAGGTCGGCTGCGCCGTCCATCCAATAGTCATGCTCGCGCACCATCCAGCCGAGCCGACGGCGACGGCCCTCGCCGCTGGCGTCGCGCGACAGCGCCGCCATCAGGTGGAAGAAGGGCGGGTGCGAGCGGCTGACATAATAGCTGCGCGTCCCGTTCGGGATATGGCCGATGCGGTCGAGCAGGCTGCCGAAATTGGCGATCATATTCTCGACGAGCTGCTGCTGCCCCGAGCGCGCGAGGCCGAGCATGGTGAAATAGCTGTCCCAATAATAGAGCTCTCGAAAGCGGCCACCGGGCACGACATAGGCGTGCGGAATCCAGAGCTCCGACGACCCCGGCGCCGGTTCGCTCGCAGCGCGCGTCAGCAGCGGCCATAGCGCCTCGATATGCGCGGCGAGCGGACGCTGGTCGAGCGGCGGGTCGGCCCAGTCCTGCGGCAGGTCGAAATTGGCGAGGACGAAGCGGCGCAATTCGTCCCTGCCCTCCGGCCGTTCGGCCTTCCAGTCGGCGAGGATCGCGGCGGGCGCGCGGCGCGGGCGCGCGTCGGCGAAGGTCTTGGAATCGGGGAACAGTGCGCGTTCCTGCACCGCCGCGAACAGCGGGCCGAACAGCCCGGCGGGGGTATCGACGGTGATCATGCGGCGGCTCCCGCGACGCGCCGCCGCACGAGCGGTAGTGCGAGCGCGACCAGCGCGATCGGGAGCAGCAGCAGATAGAAAGCGGTCGTGCCCGGCAGCGTCTGGAAAAGCAGCCCGACGAGGAAGGAGCCGATCGTGCCGCCGAGTGCGGAGAAGATCACGATCAGCCCGATCATCGCCGCATGGCGCTGCTGCGGCAGCGCGCTCAGGGCAACCGAGCAGACGGTCGGATAAACAGGCGCGAGGAAGAAGCCGATCGCCGGGAGGAGCCAAGCGGCGGCAGGCGCGCTCGTCCAGTCGATCCCGGCGCGCGGTCGCATCCCTTCGGCGAGCGGCAGCGCGGCGACGACGAGCAGCGCCAGTGCCGCAAGGCAGACCAGCAGCACCGGCAGCCAGTCGATGCGGCGAAGCAGGACGCCCGACGCCAGCCGCCCGAGTGCGAGCGACGCGACGAAGAGGCTCGACATCTGGACACTCATCGCGTTGGGCAGATGCAATATCTCGCGGTTGAAGGTCGGCAGCCAGGTGCCGACCCCCTGTTCGACCAGCACATAGAGAAACAGCGCGGCGAGCACGGCGACGGTCGCGGGCAGCGCGGCGAGCGCCAGCATTGCCTTCCACCCCGCCGATACCGTTGTCCCCTCGCTCGGGATAGGGCCTTCGTCGAGGCGCGCGCCGAACCAGAGGGCGGCCACGAGCGCGAAAAGCGCCGCGAGCAGCCAATAGACGCGCAGCCAGTCGCCGGTATCGATGAACCAGCCGAAGATCCATGCGCCCGCGAGCACGCCGCCCATGAACACGCCCTCGATCAGACCGGTGATGCTGGCATGATCGGCGGGATCGCGCGCGACGAGTCCGATCGCCGAATAGGTCGCGATCTTGGTGATACCGAACGCCAGCCCGGTCGCCACGAACAGCGCCTGCATCGCGGCAAAGCCGGTCGCGAACGAAACGAGCAGGCAGGCGGCCGCCATCGCCGCAAGCACCGCGACCAGCGAGCGGCGATAGCCGAAGGCGGGCACCGCGGCGACGAGCAGGAAGGAAGCGACGACGACCGACAGATCCTTGCACGCCTCGAGCGTCGATCCCATCGGCTTGCTGATCCCGAACTCGGCGATCGATTGCAGGATGATGGTGCCGATGCTGTTCATCAGCAGGCCGAGCAGCGCATAGGTGAGCGCGAGCGAGGCGATGGTGCGGGTTCGCATCACCGCGCGCTTCGTCCCAAATGCCGGTCGAAGAAGGACGCGATCAGACGATAGGCCTCCATCGATTCGGGCATGTCGGGCCAGACGAAAAACGCGTGCGGCAGGCCATCGAACAAATGGAGCTCGCTCGGCACCCCCGCTGCCGTCAGCCGCCGGTCGGCGAGCGTCAGCGCGCTGACCGCGAAATCGCGCCCGCCGGCCAGCAGCAGCGTCGGCGGCATCGCCTTGATCTCGTCGGGTGATGCGAGCGGATAGGCGGCGGGGTCGCTTGCCGGAACGTCCTGCATATAGGCCAGCGGCAGCACGTCGGGGAGCGCGGGTGCGGGCAGCGCCGCACCGCCGGTGATCGGTCCGGCCAGATAGGGACTGTCGCCCGAATAGGGCGCGCCGGTACCGCAGAAGGTGCCGATCGCGCCGGGGCGCGGCAGGCCCTGACGGCGTATCCACGCGGTCGCCTGCGCGGTGATGACGCCGCCTGCAGAGCAGCCGTAGAGGCCAATATTCTCCGGACGATACTCTTTGAGCAGCGCCTTGTAGACCGCCGTGACGTCCTCGGACGCCGCAGGATAGCGATGCTCGGGCGCGAGACGGTAATCGACGGTCACCACCTTGACGCCCATCGTCGCGGCGACCGGAATCGCCTCGACCAGCGCGCCGCTGCCCGATCCCCACATGAACGCGCCGCCATGGACGTTGACGAGCACGCGCGCGGCATTGTCCTTGGCGGTCCCGGCCGCGGGTTCGACGATGTCGACGGTCACGCCGTTCATCGTCACACGCCGCTCGCGGGTCCGAAAATGCCGCCGCATCTCGGCGAGGCGATCGTCGTTGTAGCGGTCGTAGAAGGCGCGCTGCTTGGCTACGTCGGTCGTGATTTCGGCCGGAGCGGTGGCCGCAGCCATGCGCTGGAGCACGGCCTGCGCTTCGTCGCTGAGCTGGTTCGACACCGGCAGCGTAAAGGCCGGCACCGCGAGCTGCGCCGCAGCGGGCGAAGCAGCAGCGAGCGCGGCGGCGGCGAGCGATAGTTTCATGGTCTCTCTCCCAGCCGCTCGGTAAAGAAGCGCGCCATCACGGCAAAGGCCTCGTCGCTTTCGGGCGAATCGATATAGGCCCAGAATGCGTGTGGCAGCCCGTCGAACACCACCAGCTTCGCGGGCGCCCCCGCCGCGTCGATCGCGCGGCAGAAGTCTGCGGTACCGCTCAGCAGGAAATCGCGCGTGCTGGCGAGACACAGCGTCGCCGGCCAATGCGTCAGATCGCCAAGTTGAGGCGAGAAAAGCGGATCGCTGGCCGTCGTTCGACCCGCATAAAGCCGGACCTGCGCATCGACGACCGCGGCATCGGCGAACAGACCGGCGCTGTCCCCTGCCCGCGACAGATCGCCGGCGCCCGAGAAGAAACCCAGCGCGGCGGGCTGCGGCAATGTCTCGGCGCGCAGCCGTGCGACGAGCTCGGCCGACAGGATCGCGCCCGCCGAGGTGCCATAGACTCCGATCCGCGCCGGATCATGATCCGCCAGCAAGGCGCGATAGACGGCTAGCGCGTCCTCCACCCCTTCGGGAAAGGCATGTTCGGGGGCCAGGCGATAGCGCACCGCGACGACGCGATAACCGGTGCGCGCGGCGACTGCGGCATTCTCGCTGATCGACCCCGCATCGAGGACAAAGCCGCCACCGTGAAGGTTGAGCAGAACCGGCGCCTTCGCCGCGCCTTTTGCGGGGGTGAATATGCGGACCGGAACCCCGGCGATCATATCTTCCTTCATCGTCACGCCGTACCGCGCGAGGCGCGGAACGCCGATTTCCTGTTGAATCGCCTCGATCCGAGCGCGCCGCGCCGCAATATCCGCGGGCTCGGGCGGGCGCGCAGCGTCTGCGGCGAGCCCCGCCTTCGCTTCAGGCGACAGGAAGTCGGGCCACGGCTCCTTCACCGCCTGCGCCTGCGCCGCCGAGACGAGCCCAGCCGCGAGCAGCGACATCGGAAGAAGCCGGATCATCCCGCTCGAACCCCGCCCGCCCGTGCGATCGCGCCGAGACGCTTCGCGCTCGGCTTGACTGTGCGTCTGAAGCTTTGCCGGTCGACCGAAACCAAGCCGAATTTCGGGCCATAGCCCGACATCCATTCGAAATTGTCCAGCAGCGACCAATGGATATAGCCGATCACGGGCACCCCGTCCTTCCGCGCTGCCTCGACCGAAGCGACGGCTTCGGGAATGAAGCGCTCGCGCTCGCTATCGTCGGCGGCGTCGATGCCGTTCTCGGTCACCATCACCGGAAGACCGGTCGCCTGATGGGCATAACGCACGACATTGCCGACCGCAGCGGGAAACCATTCGCCCCCGCCCGGACGGCGGGGAACGCCAGCGGGAATATCGACATCGCGATCGACGCCGACATAGGCCCGGCCATAGGTCTGCACGCCGATGAAATCATCCTTGTCCATCACCGCGAAAAAGGGGTCATAGACTTCGTTTCGCTTGCGCTTGATGCCGCTGTCGGGGCCAATGGGAACATTGTCGGGGATGGCGAGGCTCATCCCGACCGGCAGGTCGGAACGCGCCGCCCGGATC
>JAEWIL010000095.1 GCA_023387085.1 Pseudomonadota bacterium
GGGGGGTGGGTGCCCTCCCCCCCCCCCCCCCCCCCCCCCCCCCGCCGCAAGAAAGAGCAGCGCCGGCAAGCCCGCCGCGGCAAGTCGAAGGAGCCATTCGAACTCACCGAGTGACGTATCGGCGGGATCGAATCCCGCCCACCCGAGGCCGATCAATATGAGGCCGGCCGCGATCGCGGTTCCCGCCTTCTCTGTACTGGAGAAGATGGCCAGCAGAAAGGCGATGTTATCGATGCCCGTGCGGCTTTTCTCGGCTGCGGCGAACTCCGCGACGATCAGCCGTGGTAGCAGGACCGCAACAGGGGCCAGCAGTCCCGCCGTAACCGCGGTCATCACAGCCCACCAGAAGGCGCCTTGCGGAGCAAGCATGAGCAATAGCTGGACACCGGCATATAGCGCGGCGCCCATGGCGAGGACGAAAGTCTTGCCGCGTTTCTGCGCCTGGAGATGGAGCAGCGGCAGACCGGCCAGCGCCGCACAAAGGCTGATTGCGCTGAGTGATCCGGCTTGTGCTCGGCTGAACCCGAGCTGGCCGATCAGATAGAAAAAGGCTGTCGAGGCATTAATCGCCAAAGCGCTTCCCATCAGGAGATCGATGATGAGGAGTGTCAGCACCGGCCGCTGCCTCAACAGAAGCAGGATGTTCGGGCGCGGCTGGGCATCGCGCCGGGCGACGGTAACCCCTTCTCCGGCCGACAGGAGCGCGGCGCCGGTAGCGAGAGGCACGCCCGCGACCAGCAGCCAGCCGAGCGCGTGCATGCTGCTGCCATGGTCGCCGCCTGTGAGGTACGCAGCGAGGGTCGGCGCAAGGAGAATCGTCAACTGGCCGAGCGTCGCCGCTGCCTGGCACCAGCCGAGAATACGGGATCGGGCGCGCTGATCCCGGGCAAGTCTGGTGCCCCAGGCGAGGTGAGCCAGCGAATATACCGAGTGGGCGAGGAACGCCGCCATCAGCCACAGGAGAAGCCACAAAGGCCCGACGCCGTAGGGTGCAAGGAAGAGGGCCGCCATCGATGCCGCGAGCACCGGGGTCGCCGCGAGCAGCCATCGCCGAAGCCCGACGCCGCGTGCCATCATCCGGTCGATCGCCCACCCCGCCGCTGGCTCGAAGGCTATGTCGACGAGGCGGACCGCAAGCAGGGTCTGTCCGACGACGATCAGGTCGAACCCAAGTCGCACCGTGTAATATTCGGGAAGGAAGAGGACGAGCGGCATGCCGACCGCCGAAGCGGCAAAGGCAGGCGTCACAAACCCGGGAAGGAACGGCCGTCTCGGCCCTGGCTTCACGATCGACCCCTCCGCCTCATGAATCTCCGCCTCCTCGCCGGGAGCGGATTGCACCGCCATATTCGTAGCCCATGAACAGCCGACCGGCCAAGCCTTCCCCTTCGGGCGCGCCTATTGCGTATGGCTTTGTCGCCGATAAGCGGTCGGTGCCACGCCGATCCACTTGCGGAACGCCTGCCGGAACGCGTCGGAATCGCAATAGTCGAGCCGCGCCGCGATTTCCTCGATCCCGATATCCGTGCGCCGGAGGAGATGCAGCGCGACCTCGCGGCGGCAGCTTTCTTTGATAGCGCGATAGCTTGAGCCCTCGTCGGCGAGGCGCCGCCTCAGCGTCGCCTCGCTTTGCCCGGTCATTTCCGCGATGGCGACGAACGATGGAAAGGTCCGGCGTTCCCGCAACGCACGCAGGGCCATTTCGCGCACGCGGTCGGTCGTATTGGGACCTTGGGGAATAGTCCGGCCCTGGTACAACAGGCTGCTGCGAGGGCGTTCGGCAAGCTCGTCGGCGCTGCGAATGAGGGGATGATCGAGAAAGGCGGATTGGAACCGGAAGCCGCTGCACCCCGCATCGAACCGGATCGGAAAGGGGAGATCGGGAAGGTCGAGCGCTTCATAGGTGAGCCGGGCATGGTCGAGAACAACATCAGCCGGAATGAAGCGGCCGATGAGCCAGCCGAGAAGGCCATGGATCTCGATTATGCCGAAAAGGTCGACGAGGCACTCGGCCGGTCCGCCCGTCGTATCGCGCATCGCATCAAGCTGAAGGTTTGCCGAACCGTCCTGATGTCCAAGCGACATGCGGCCGCATCGCCAGTCTATGGCTTCGAAACATTCGCAGCAGCGCCGGATCGCTTCGCGCAGCGTGCGCGCTCCCGACAGGCTGTAGAGAATGACGTTCCAGTCTCCCTCGCGGAGCGGCGCGCGTCCCGCCGCGATATTGGCCTGCGCGGCCATCTGCCCGATCGCGAGACCGGTGAGCCTCGGCAGGCTGTCGTGGGGAAGGGCGGCAACGAGCGTTCGGGGATCTTTTGCATCGCAGCCACGAAGGCCGCAGCGATCGAGCAAAGGGTCGAGCGAGCCCAGCATGTCGCCATAATTTGCAAGAACGCAGGTCGTGACGCGCTCCGCCAGGCGCCAGTCGCTCTCGCCAGAGGCTGGAAGTTGCAAAAAGCCAACACCCATAAATCGATCGCCCTTTGTCCCTCTTGGTGACGATAATAAAGGTTTATCCGGCTGTCAGCTTTCCATTTGCGCAAATTTTACTTCTATATTGAGCGAAAACTGGGTGGCGGCGATCGGTTGTCCCCGTCATGGTCCAGTCTGAAGCGGCCCGCAGAGGCTGAGGCTGATTTGGTGAAGAGGATCAGGCGTCGATGAAAAAACAGAGTGCGCAGCGCTTGCTCGCAGCGGGGGTCATGGGGGCAGCCAGCGTTCTTCTCGTCGCGGCCGACGCGCCGACGGGCGGCGAACCCGGGACATACGCCTTCGTTCTGAGCAATATCTTCATGGCGGGCGATGGCGAGGCGGACAGTTGCCCCGTTCCGGCCGACGGCGACCTTGACCGATATTACAAGATGCTCTCGCCCGCCGAGCAGGCCGAATATTCCACGCCCGACAAGCGCCAGGCGCTCGAGCGAAAGATGAATGATCATTTCGGCTTCCGGCACCTGTCGCTCCGAGGGCAGGGCGCATCCTCGGTAAAGCTGCCGCCGGGTATGGACCTCCGGTCGACAGTCAATTTCGAGCAGGCGCTCGAGATCGGGCGACTGAACGGCTTTCCCAAGGGGCGCGGCCGTCCCGCCTTCCAGAACACGAGCGTAGCATACAGTGCCTGCTCCAACCCGACCGACTTCGCCATTCTCGGTGAGGGGTTCCGTGAATTCCAGGGCAAGGTCGCGGCGGGCATCGATCTCGATGGCACGGCGGGCAAGGAAGATTTTACCGGTCCGGACGGCAAGAGCGGTGTCGATAACCAGCTGTGGCGGGCAGTCGGCTGCGTCAAACCCTTCCGAGAAAGCAGCGATCCGAAACTTGCCCAGAAGACATTCATGTCGGCCCGCGCGCCGACCCTGATCGAACTCAAGGGCGTCGACAGCCTGCGCGACGATCCCGACGTCACCGTCAATATCTATGCTGCGGCGGACCCGATCACGCGCGATGCGCGGGGCGGGGCGCTCGCACGTGCGAGTTTTGCGATAGAAGATGATCCGAAATTGCGCGCGACCGTCAAGGGACGGATCGTCGGGGGTGTCCTCGAGACAGGCCCGGTCGATCTCATGCTGAACTACAAGGAGCAGATCATCGACGCGCCCCGCGACATTCGCGGCGCGCGGATTCGTGCGACCTTCGGGCCGGACGGCTCGATCGAAGGATCGCTTTTCGGCTATTACACGCTGGCGAGCTATTATGCGTCGATCGAGCAGATGACGCAGAATGGCGCCAATCTTACCGGCGTCTCCTGCCCCGGTGTGTATCAGGCGGTGAACCGCCTGGCCGACGGGTACCGGGACCCCAAAACCGGACGCCATACCGCGATCTCGACCGCCTATAATTTCGTCGGGGTCCGGGCGTTCGTGATCCCGGGTGCGGCTGCTGCCGGAGCCGGTCGGTGATCGCCGCCGTGAGACGGTGCTGGTCGGCATGCCTGCTCGGCGGCGCGGCTATCGCATTGGCTGGATCGATCGCCTGGAACGTCGCCCATGCCGACGAAGCGCGGGTCGAGACGCCGCCGAGCCAGGTTCACCGTCTGACCGAAGGGCAATATCGCGCGTCGGTGGCCGACATCTTCGGTACCGATGTCAATGTCATCGGCCGCTTTCCGCCCGATCTGCGCATCGACGGACTGCTTGCGGTGGGAGCGGGCGCGGTCACCGTCAATCCGGCCTCGCTCGAGCAATATGAGGATATCGCGCGCGGCATCGCGGCCCAGGTCACTGACGAGGCTCACCGCGATCGCCTCGTCGGATGCGCGCCGGGGGCCGGCGACGCCGACGGCAGGGCCTGCGCCCGCAGCTTCTTCGATAAGATCGGACTCCGCCTCTATCGCCGGCCGCTCAGCGCCGCAGAGGCCGACAGTTATGCCGCGGCCGCCGTTTCGGCCGCGGCCTCGCTCGGCGACTTTCATAAAGGTCTTGCAGCCTCGCTGGCCGCGATGCTCTCCAGCCCGCATTTCCTGTTCCGGATCGATCATGCCAGTGTGGGCGGCGAGACGATCGACGGATATTCGAAGGCGGCACGTCTCTCCTTTTTGCTCTGGAACACCGCGCCCGATGCGGCGCTGCTTGCCGCGGCCGCGGACGGGCGTCTGGATACGGCAGCAGGTCTCGAGCAGGAGGTCGACCGGCTTCTTGCCTCGCCCCGCTTCGTCGACGGCCAGCGCGCCTTCTTCACCGACTATCTGAGGCTCGACGCCATCGACGATCTCGCCAAGGATACGCTGATCTATCCCGCCTTCACCCAGACGGTGGCGCGGGCGACGCGCGAGCAGACGCTTCGGACGATCACCCATCTGCTGATCGACGAGCAGGGCGACTTTCGCGACCTCTTCACGACGCGCGAGATCGCCATGCATCGCTCGCTCGGCCCGCTCTATGATATCCCTGTCGCGCGTGCCGACTGGTATATCCATCGCTTTCCGGACGGCGACCCGCGCGCCGGTCTCCTCACCCAGGCGAGCCTCCTTGCCCAGCACTCGCATCCCGGACGCACCTCGCCGACGCTGCGGGGGCTGGCGCTCGGCGAGATTTTCCTGTGCGAGAAAGTTCCGGCGCCGCCCGCGAACGTCAATTTCGCCGTGGTGCAGGACGTCAACAATCCCACCCTCAAGACGACGCGAGAACGCCTGAAGGCGCATCTCGACGACGAGGAATGCGCAAGCTGCCACAAGCGGACCGATCCCATGGGCCTCGGTCTCGAGCAGTTCGACGGGGCGGGGCAGTTCCGCACCGTCGAGCATGATGCGACGATCGACGTCAGCGGCGATTTCGAGGCGCGGGCCTTCAACGGAGCGTCGGCTCTCGGCCAGCTGTTTCACGACAGCAGCCGCGTCAACGCCTGCTTCGTCGAGACGGCGTGGCGCTACGCCAACGGCCGCAATCCGGCCGCGTCCGATCGCGCCACGATCGAACGCCTGACGACGGCCTTCGGCTCGGACAATTACCGCGTGACCGCTCTGATGCGCCGTATCGCGCTCGATCCATCCTTCTACATCATGCCGTCACGCGCGGCGCCGGGTCGCGGCCGGTCACCCGCTGCGGGGCGGCCCGGAAAGGGAGATATATAATGTCCGTTCGCGATTGCTCGCGCCGCTCCTTCCTGATGCGCGGGACGATGGCGGGAGCCGGCGTCGCCGTCGGCATCCCGCTCCTCGACGCCTTTCTCGATAACAGCGGCACCGCCTTTGCCGCTACGATGGGGGGCGGACGGTTGCCCGTCCGGTTCGGGACCTGGTTCTGGGGCTGCGGCATGATCCCCGACCGCTGGCAGCCGAAGGCCGTCGGCGCGAATTACGACCTGCCGCCGCAGCTCGAGCCGATCAGGCCGGTGCAGCAGCATGTGAGCATCCTGTCCGGGTTCGACGTGGCGCTCGACGGCAAGGGCAATTTGCCGCACATCTCGGGAAATACCGCGGTTCGCACCGGCGCCCCGTCAGACGACTGGCTCGCGATCCGCGCGCCTTCGCTCGATGTCCTGATCAGCGATGCGATCGGGAGCGGGACGCGTTTCCGGTCGCTCGACCTCAGCGCCGATGGCAACGGCCGCACCAGCTATTCCTTCCGCGACGGTCGCAGCATGAACGCCGCGACGCCGACGGCGACGGAACTTTATGCCAAGATATTCGGCTCGGGGTTCAACGATCCGAACAAGGCCGACTTCACGCCCGACCCCGCCTATATCGCTCGCCGAAGCGTCCTTTCGGCGGTGAGCGAGCAGCGCCAGTCGCTGGTGAAGAGCGTCGGCGCCGAAGACCGCGCGAAGCTCGATCAATATTTTACCTCGCTCCGCGAAATGGAAGAAAAGCTCGCACTCCAGCTCCAGAAGCCGCCGCCGCTCGAAGCGTGCGCGATCCCGCTGGACCCGGTGAAGGCGCGTGCGCTGACCGACCTCACCGACGTCGAGCAACGCAAGGTCAACCACCGGCTGATGGCCGACATGCTGGCCATGGCGCTCGCCTGCAATCAGACGCGCAGCTTCAACATGCTCTTCTCGACCGCGGCTTCGGACCTGAGGCAGGCAGGACAGACCACCGGCTATCACCAGACGACGCATGAGGAACTGATCGACCGGGCTATCGGCTACCAGCCAACCGTCGATTTCTTCGCGATCCGCAGCATGGAAGCCTGGGCCGATTTCGTCACCGCGCTCGCGGCGGTGAAGGAGGGCGACGGGACGCTGCTCGACAATATGCTTGTCTTCGCCCACTCGGACGTCTCCTATGCCAAGAACCATGACGTTCAGGGCATCCCCGTCATGCTTGCCGGCCGCGCGGGAGGCAGGGTGAAAACCGGCATTCATGTCAACGGCGCCGGCGAGCCCATCTCGCGGGTCGGCCTCACACTCCAGCAGATCATGGGTGTGCCCGTGGACAGCTGGGGCTTCGACAGCATGAATACAAAGCGCAGCCTCGGCGATATCCTCGCCTGACCATCGACAGGATCAATACATATGTTCTTGAAATTCAGGGCCGGTGTCCGGCCGGTTCGCAATCCCGAATCATCGGGTTATGAGGTGGGCATGAGCTTGAGTCTTCGCACCGGGACCTTCGCCGTCCTCGCCGCCCTTCTCAGTACTGCCGCGCTGGCGGCGGCGAGTCCCGCGATCACCGCCGCGATCGCGGCGCGCAAGGCGAACTTCAAGGAGATCGGCGGCGCGTTCAAGACGATCAACGACGAGATCAAGTCAGGCTCCCCCGACTTCAACAGCGTCCGCCCGCTCGCGCGCGACATCGCGGCCCGCTCGGCGCTGACGCTCAAGCATTTTCCAAAGGGCAGCGGGCCGGAATCGGGCATCAAGACCCGCGCGAAGCCGGCGATCTGGAAAGATTATGCAAGTTTCAGCAAGCTCCAGAAAGATATGGTGACATCAGCCAATGCGCTGAGCGCGGCCGCGGCCACGGGCGACGTTGCCGCGCTCGGCAAGGCGCGGGCCGCGCTCGGCGCGACCTGCAAGAGCTGCCACGACAAGTTCAGGGAAGAGGGATGACCGAGGCGGATCCGACACCGGTCGCGCCGGCCCCGGTTCGCATCTGGGATCTGCCGGTCCGTATTTTCCACTGGTCGCTCGTGGCGCTGCTCGGCGCCGCGTGGTGGACCGCCGAGGAGGGCATGCTCGACTGGCACCGGCTTGCCGGTTACGCGATCCTCGTGCTGCTGCTGTTCCGTATCGCCTGGGGAATTTGGGGAAGCGCAACCGCGCGTTTCTCGTCCTTCGTGCGGGGCCCCGGTGCGGCGCTGGCTTATGCGCGCGGCGACATGCTGCGCCGCGATGCTCCACGGGCAGCAGGCCATAATCCGCTCGGCGGATGGAGCGTCGTGCTGATGCTCACGCTCCTCGCCCTGCAGGTCGCGCTCGGCCTGTTCGCGGTCGACATCGACGGCATGGAATCGGGGCCGTTCTCCTATCTCGTCGAATTCGACACGGGGCGGCTCGCCGCCGAGTGGCACGAGATCAATTTCACGCTGTTGCAGCTGATGGTGGCACTTCATGTCGCGGCGATCCTTTTTCACCGCGTCTTTCACCGCGACGGTTTGCTCGGTGCGATGATCAGCGGGCAGAAGCGAATGGACGCGCCCGCCGAAGCGCTGCGCTTCGCGTCCCTCTCGCGTGCAGCCTTCATTCTGGCCGTCGCCGCAGGCACCGTCTGGCTGCTGATCTGGACCTGGGGCCGCGCCTAGCGGCGCGGCGCCTTTGTCAGAAGCTCTAGCCTGACTGGCCCGTGGAGGCCTGCCGGTACCGGCGCGAGCTTGGCAAAAGCGGGCTTCGCGGGGTCGATCATCGCATTTTGCGGCACGTTCGAGATGGCGATCTCGATGCGGTTCGTTCCGTTGCGAAGCGCCGGGGTCACGTCGAGCGTCCAGGGTGCGCTGACCAGAGGCCGCATCGTCCGCCCGTTGATGCTGACCTCGGCCATATCGTGCACGCCCGCGAGCGTCAGCTCGATGCGGCGGCCGCCGCCGAGCCAGTTCGCCGGGAGCGCGAAGCTGCGCTGGTAGCGTCCGGTTCCGGCGAAGCGGTCGAGCCCGATGGCCTGCCAGTCTCCAAGCGTCGCATCGGGCAGATCGCGTTCGAGGATGTCGCCCGCTGTACTATGCCCCCGCGCCGACAAGAGCCAGCCCGCCCGGGGCAGCTCGAAGCTCGCGGCGATCGTCATCGCCCTGGCCTTTGATGGGCGCTTGGCGGGATCGATAATGATAAGGGCGCTGGCGCCGGCGTCCAGCTGCAGCGGCACCTTCATGCCGGATCCTTGCGCTACGGAGGGAAGCGTCTCCACCTTGCCCGACATAGCGTCCCAGCGTTCGGCGCTGCCGCCAAACGGCACTTCGAAGCTGGCGTCGCGGCTGCCCTTGCCGCTGTTGTGGATGAAGAAAAGGCGGCGTGCGCCGGCTTGCCGCTCGACGAAGACGATGTCGCCTGCCTCGCCCGCGAAGCGCAGATTCGCCGCAACGCCCGCTGCGCGCAGGCTCTCGGCGAGCGCGGTGTCGGGCACGGTCCTCGCTCCCGCCACGGCCGCGCGCTCCATGGCCTGCCGCACGCGCAGATCGCGGGCTGCGTGATCGAGGAAACCGGTCTCGCGCTGTGGAACCGAGCCGGAGAAGAAGACCGGTAGGCCTTGTTCGGCAAGCCGCGCCACCTGCTCGGCGGTCTCGGCGCGCAGCGAGGCGATGGCCGGCAGGACGAGCGCCGAAAAGCGGTGGCCGCCCGGGGTCACGAGTGCACCATCTTCAACGCGACTTGCCGCGAGACCGTCGGGATTGATCCGGTCATAGTCATAGCCCCCCGCCATGAGGGCGGCGA
>JAEWIL010000099.1 GCA_023387085.1 Pseudomonadota bacterium
GTATACGGCTTCCTGGGGCTGACCACCGGCATCATCGTCCCGAACCTCAACGAGATGCAGCGCCGCGAAGCCTATAACTGCGACATCACCTATGCGACGAACAACGAGTTGGGGTTCGATTACCTCCGCGACAATATGAAGTTCGACCGGTCGCAGATGGTCCACCGCGAATTCAACTTCGGCATCGTCGACGAGGTCGACTCGATCCTGATCGACGAAGCGCGCACGCCGCTGATCATCTCGGGGCCCACCGACGACAAGTCCGAACTCTACATCCGCGTCAACGAGGTGGTTCATCAGCTCGTCGAGGAGGATTATGAAAAGGACGAGAAGTCAAAATCGATCAGCCTGACCGAGGACGGCACCGAGCATGTCGAGCGCCTGCTCGAAGCGGCGGGCCTGCTGCAGGGCAGCAACCTTTACGACATCGAGAACACGCAGGTCGTCCACCACGTCAACCAGGCGCTGAAGGCGATCCAGATGTTCAAGCTGGACATCGATTACATCGTCAAGGACGGCAAGGTCGTCATCATCGACGAATTCACCGGCCGCATGATGGACGGTCGCCGCTGGTCCGATGGCCTGCACCAGGCGGTCGAGGCGAAGGAAGGCGTGCAGATCGAGCCCGAGAACCAGACGCTCGCCTCGATCACCTTCCAGAATTATTTCCGCATGTATCCGAAGCTTTCGGGAATGACCGGCACCGCGGCGACCGAGGCGGCCGAATTCTTCGAAATCTACAAGATGAACGTCGTCACGATCCCGACCAACCGTCCGATCGCGCGGATCGACGAAGAGGATGAGTTCTACAAGAATATCACCGACAAGTTCGGCGCGATCGCCAAGACGATTCGCGAGGCGCAGGAGCGCGGCCAGCCGGTGCTCGTCGGCACCGTGTCGATCGAGAAGTCGGAGCTTCTGTCGTCCTACCTCGAAAAGGAGGGCGTTGCGCACAGCGTTCTCAATGCGCGTTTCCACGAGAGCGAGGCGCATATTGTCGCCCAGGCCGGCCGCCGCGGCGCGGTCACGATCGCGACGAACATGGCGGGCCGTGGCACCGACATCAAACTCGGCGGCAGCGAAGAGTTCCGCATCGAGGACGAGCTGAAGGACATGCCCGAAGGTCCCGAACGCGACGCTGCGATCGCGCGCATCAATGAAGAAGTCGCCGCGGAGCGCGAAGCCGTGCGCGCGGCGGGCGGGCTGTTCGTGCTCGCGACCGAGCGTCACGAAAGCCGCCGTATCGACAACCAGCTTCGCGGCCGTTCGGGCCGTCAGGGCGACCCGGGCCTGTCGAAATTCTACCTCTGCCTCGACGACGATCTGCTGCGCATCTTCGGCCCCGACACGCTCTTTTCGAAGATGATGAACAAGAATCTGGAGGATGGCGAGGCGATCGGGTCGAAATGGCTTTCGAAGGCGATCGAGACCGCGCAGAAAAAGGTCGAGGCGCGCAACTACGACATCCGCAAGCAGGTCGTCGAATATGACAATGTCATGAACGACCAGCGCAAGGTCATCTACGAGCAGCGCGGCGAGATCATCGACAGCGAGACCGTTGACGAGGTGATGGCCGAGATGCGCGCCGAAACGGTGAACGCGATCGTCGCCGACGCCTGCCCGCCGGGCAGCTATCCCGAACAATGGGATATCGAGGGGATGAAGGAGCGGACGCAGAATATCCTCGACCTGACCCCGCCGATCGATGCCTGGCTGCAGGAAGACGCGGTCGAGCCCGAGATGTTCGAGGAGCGGATTCAGGCGCTCGCCGACGCGGCGGCCGCGGAAAAGGCGGCGCAGGTCGATCCCGATACCTGGCGCAATGTCGAGAAATCGGTGCTTATCCAGACGCTGGACCATCACTGGAAGGATCATCTGTCGACGCTCGACGCGCTTCGCCAGGCGATCTTCCTGCGCGCCTATGCGCAGAAGCAGCCGATCAACGAATATAAGCAGGAGGCGTTCGCGCTGTTCGAGCGCATGCTGCAGAATATCCGCGAGGATGTGACGCGGACTATCGCTCGGATCGATTTCCAGTTCCAGGAACCCGAGGCGATGCCGCTGCCCGATCTGCCCGATTTCCTGACCACGCACATCGACCCGTTCACCGGCGAGGACAACAGCGCCGACATCGACGCGGGCGAGCTGGGTGTGATCGCCAATACGCTGCCGCCGATGCAGGCGCCGCGCCCGGACATGCCGGAGGGCGAGAACCCCTATGCGGCGCTGGAAATCAGTCGCAACGCGCCGTGCCCGTGCGGGTCGGGCCGCAAGTACAAGCATTGCCACGGGCAGCTTTGATCACAATGCACGTCATTGCGAGCGAAGCGAAGCAATCTGGCGTGGTTTACGCGTCTCTGGATTGCGGCGTCGCTTCGCTCCTCGCAATGACGGGCTAGTGTTGCGATGACCGGGCTCGCCGCGCTCTTCGCACTCACCGCATTGCTCTATGCGGCCGTCGGGTTTGGCGGCGGGTCGACCTATACCGCGTTGCTGCTGCTCGGCGGGGTCGCGGTCGGGCTCGTTCCGGCGATCAGCCTCGCGTGCAACGTCGTGGTCGTGACCGGCGGGACGGTCCGCTTTGCGCGCGCCGGGGTGATGCCGTGGGCGAAGGCGCTGCCGCTTATCGCCGTTGCAGCTCCGCTCGCCTTCCTCGGCGGGCTGACACCGGTGAAGCAAGGCGTACTCGTTGTCCTGCTGGGACTGTCGCTGCTCGCCTCGTCGCTGGCGCTGCTGTTCCAGCCGCAGACGGCGAAGCCGGTCAATCTGTCGCCGAAACTGTTGCTGCCGATCGCCGCGGCGCTCGGCTATCTCGCGGGTGTAGTGGGGATCGGGGGCGGCATCTTTCTCGCGCCGGTCCTGCACCTGATCCGCTGGGCCGAAGCGCGCTCGGTCGCCGCGACCGCCAGCCTGTTCATCCTCGTCAACAGCCTGTTCGGGCTGACGGGCCAGCTTCTCAAGGGCAAGGGCGGCGCGATGATCGACGCGGTTGCCGGGCATTGGCCGTTGCTCATGGCGGTGCTGATCGGCGGCGCGGTCGGGACGCAGTTCGCGGTGAAGTCCGGTGGCGGGACGCTGATCCGGCGCGTGACCGCGTTGCTTGTCGGCTTTGTGGCGATCCGCCTGCTTGTTGGTTTCTAACGCTTTTTGTCATCTTGCCTTCGCGCGCGGCGGTGCTAGCATCCCGTCCATAAGCTTGGCGGCCGCGTAGCCCCAAAGCGACGCAGCAGGCAGGAATTTAGCGGCCGCGCACGCTCGACCATCGGGTGCGGCCGGACTGGCGGCATGTTGCGTGGAAAGGGCTGGGGCATTTCCTTTTTCGACGAGATGACGGGACACCCGGGCACCGGGCAGGCGGGCGAGGTCCGTTCGCCTTATCGCGACTATCATGAGTGGTTCGACCGCGAGGACGCCGCTCGCATCCAGCGCAAGACGCAGCAGGCCGAGGCTTTTTTCCGGACCACCGGCATCACCTTCAATGTATATGGACAGGATGAGGCCGACGAGCGGCTGATCCCGTTCGACGTCGTTCCGCGCATCCTATCGGCGAGCGAGTGGCGGCGCCTGTCGCGCGGTATCGAGCAGCGCGTGCGCGCGCTCAACGCCTTTCTCCACGACATATATCACCGGCAGGAAATCCTCCGCGCCGGCCGCGTGCCGACCGAGCTGATTTCGCGCAACGAGGCCTTTTTGCCGATGATGATGGGCATGGACCCGCCGGGCGGCGTCTATACGCATATCAGTGGCATCGACATCGTCCGCACCGACGCGAACGAATTCTACGTGCTCGAGGATAATGCGCGTACCCCGTCGGGGGTGTCGTACATGCTCGAAAATCGCGAGACGATGCTCCAGATGTTTCCCGAGCTGTTCGCGAAGATTTCGGTGCGCGAGGTCAGCGACTATCCGCTGAATCTCTTGAAATCGCTAGCGGCGTGCGCGCCGCCGGCCTGTCGGGGCACGCCGACGGTCGCGGTCCTGACGCCCGGCATCCACAATAGTGCCTATTTCGAACATAGCTTCCTTGCCGACCAGATGGGCGCCGAACTGGTCGAGGGACACGATCTGCGCGTCGTCGACGGCCGCGTGGCGATGCGGACGACGCAGGGCTATACGCCGATCGACGTTCTCTATCGCCGCGTCGATGATGATTTCCTTGATCCGCTGAACTTCCGCCCCGACTCGATGCTCGGCGTGCCCGGCATCTGGGACGTCTATCGCGCCGGCGGGATCACGATTGCCAACGCGCCGGGGACGGGGATCGCGGACGACAAGGCGCTGTACAGCTATATGCCCGACATCATCGAATTCTATACGGGCGAGAAGGCGCTGCTGCCCAATGTGCCGACGTGGCGCTGTTCGGAGCCCGAGCATCTGAAAGAGGTTCTCGACCGCCTGCCCGAACTGGTGGTGAAAGAGGTCCACGGGTCGGGCGGTTACGGCATGCTCGTCGGGCCTGCCGCGAGCAGGAAGGAGATCGCCGCCTTCAGGGCGAAGCTGGAGGCGAACCCGCGCGGCTATATCGCGCAGCCGACGCTCTCGCTCTCGACCGTGCCGATTTTCACCAAGGCGGGGCTTGCGCCACGCCACGTCGACCTCCGCCCCTTCGTGCTGATGTCGCCGCGCGGGATCACGATCACCCCCGGCGGTCTGACGCGCGTCGCAATGACCAAGGGCTCGCTGGTGGTAAATAGCAGTCAGGGCGGCGGCACCAAAGACACCTGGGTATTGGAAGACTGATGCTCGGGAAAACGGCAGGCAGCCTCTATTGGATGGCGCGCTATCTCGAGCGGAGCGAGAATAATGCGCGCCTGATCGACGCGGGTTTTCGTATCGCGCTGACGCGGTCGAGCACGGCCCAGTCCGAATGGCGATCGGTGCTCGTCACGGCCGGGCAGGACTACCGGTTCCAGCAGGCGCATGGCCGGGATTATACGTCGCAGCGTGTCGTCGATTTCATGCTGCGCGATCCCGCCAATCCGTCGAGCATCCTTTCGGTGATCAAGCAGGCGCGCGACAATGCGCGCACCGCGCGCACCTATTTGACGCGCGAGGCGTGGGAGGGCGTCAACACGAGCTGGATGACGCTGAACGCGCTGCTCAAGCGGCAGGTGCGCGAGGATGACCTGCCCGACGTCCTCGCGGCGATCCGCCAGCAGAGCGCGCTCGTGCGCGGCGCCTATTCGGGGACGATGCTGCGCAACGACGGCTATAATTTCTCGCGGATCGGCACCTTCCTCGAGCGCGCCGACAACACGGCGCGTATCCTCGACGTCAAATATTATCTGCTGCTACCGTCGGTCGCGCATATCGGCAGTTCGATCGACAATGTGCAGTGGGAGACGATCCTGCGGTCGGTATCGGCGCATCGCGCCTATCACTGGCTCTACGGCGCCGAGATCAGCGCGCTGAAAATCGCCGAGTTCCTGATCCTGTACCGACAGATGCCGCGGAGCCTGGCTTTTTGCTGCGAGCAGATGAACGAAAACCTCGATCTTCTCCAGCGAACCTATGGGCAGGAAACGGAGGCGGTGCGGATGGGTGCTGCGATCTGTGACGACCGGTTGTCGCGCCCGATCCAGTCGATCTTCGACGGCGGCCTGCACGAATTCATTACCGATTTTCTTCGCGCCAATGCCGCCCTCGCGCAGCAGATCGAGCGCGACTACCGGTTCGTGGAGTGAGCATGCGCCTGCGCGTCGAACATAGCACCCATTATCATTTCGAAGGTTATGTCGCCTATGCGCTGCAGCAGCTCCGCCTGACGCCCAAAGAGCGGCCGGGGCAGCAGTTGATCCATAATTGGGCCATCGAGATCGACGGCGGCGAACAGCAGCTTCACTACACCGACCATCATGGCAATGGCGTCGATCTGGTGTCGGTCAACGGCGGTACGAGCGAGTTGGTCATCCGCTGTACGGGCGAGGTCGAATTGATCACCTGGGACGGCGTGATCGGCGCGCACCGCGGCGCGATGCCGCTCTGGACCTTTCTGCGTCCGACCGTCCTGACGCGGGCGGGGCGCGGGGTACGGGCGTTGACGGCCGCGCTCGGGCGCGATCATGCGTCGGATATCGAACGCGCGCACGCGCTGTCGGCGCTGATCATCGACCGGCTGCCCTACCGGATCGGCGTCACCGACGCCGAAACCACCGCCGAGCAGGCGCTGGGCGGCGAGGGCGGGGTGTGCCAGGACCATGCCCATATCTTCATCGCCGCGATGCGGCATCTCGGGCACCCGGCGCGCTACGTCTCGGGCTATCTGATGATGAACGACCGCACCCACCAGGATGCAACCCATGCCTGGGCCGAGGCGTATTTCGACCATATCGGCTGGATCGGCTTCGATGTGAGCAACGGTCACTCGCCCGATCAACGCTACATTCGCGTCGCGACCGGCCTCGATTATCGCGACGCCGCCCCGGTTCGCGGCATGCGTTATGGCGCAGCGCGGGAAAATCTGGTTGTTCAATTGCAGGTCCAGCAATAAGCGGACCGCGGGCGACGAAGACAATCCGGCGGGGAAACGGAATCCAATGACCTATTGCGTGGGCATGCGTTTGAACAAGGGACTGGTGTTCATGTCGGACACCCGGACCAATGCGGGCGTCGACGACATCTCGCAGGTTCGCAAGATGCGGAGCTGGACCGTTCCGGGAGAGCGCGTGATCACGCTGATGTCGGCGGGCAACCTCGCAACGACGCAGGCGGTCGTGAGCCTGCTCGACGAACGGACGAAAGCGCCGGTGGATCGCCATCCCTCGATCCTCGCCGCGCCGTCGATGTTCCAGATTGCGACGATCATCGGCGAGACGCTGCGCGGCATCGTGATGCGGCATAACGACGAAGGGCCGGCGGCGGAATCGCTGTTCCGCGCCTCGCTGATCGTCGGCGGCCAGATCAAGGGGTCCGAACCGCGCCTGTTCATGATATATCCGGAAGGCAATTTCATCGAGGCGGGGGAAGACAATCCCTTCTTCCAGATCGGCGAGACCAAATATGGACGGCCGATCATCGTGCGTTCCTACGACCCCGCGATGTCGTTCGAAGATGCGGTGAAGCTGTTGTGCGTTTCGTTCGATTCGACGATCCGCGCCAATGCCGGGGTCGACCTGCCGATCGACCTCAAAGTCCATGAACGCGATGATTTCACGACGGTGCGCGAGCGCCGCTTCGAGCGTAACGACCCCTATTACGAGAGCGTCGCCAACGGCTGGGCAGAGGCGCTGGGGATTGCGCTGGCCGAATTGCCGGACTTTCATTTCTGAGATCGCCGCAAGGCAAGAGAAAAGGAGGGCCCGGAAGGTACGTAACCTTCCGGGCCTTGTTGCTCCGACCGTCAGGGAGGGGGGAGGAACGGCCGGAACCGGGGTCGCTCCCGATATGGCTTTCGCCGCCCTCGCGTTCAATCATACCAAAGCATGATGCGGCCTATCTGTTTTTCCGCCCATCGATCAGTCCGTCGACCAGACTTGGGTCCGCCAGCGTCGAGGTGTCGCCCAGCGACCCGAAGTCATTCTCCGCGATCTTGCGCAGGATACGGCGCATGATCTTGCCCGAGCGGGTCTTGGGCAGGCCGGGGGTCAGGTGGATATGGTCGGGTGTGGCGATCGGTCCGATCTCGGTGCGGACCTGCTGCTTGAGCGCCGCCTCGACCTCGGCTGTCGCCTCGACCCCGGCGTTGAGCGTCACATAGGCATAGATGCCCTGACCCTTGATATCGTGCGGGAAGCCGACGACCGCCGCCTCGGCAACCAGGTCGTGCAGCACGAGCGCGCTTTCGACCTCGGCGGTGCCCATCCGGTGGCCCGAGACGTTGATCACATCGTCGACGCGGCCGGTGATGCGCCAATATCCGTCTGCGTCGCGGCGGCAGCCGTCGCCGGTGAAATATTTGCCCTTGTAGGTCGAGAAATAGGTGTCGGCGAAGCGCTGGTGATCGCCGTAGATCGTCCGCGCCTGTCCCGGCCAGCTGTGCGTGATGCAGAGATTGCCTTCGGCGGCGCCGCCGCTCTGTTCGTCGACGAGGACGCCGCCCTCGGCATCGACGAGCTGCGGGCGGACGCCGAAGAAGGGACGTCCCGCGCTGCCGGGCTGCATCGGGTGCGCGCCGGGGAGGGTGGTGATCATGATCCCGCCGGTTTCGGTCTGCCACCAGGTGTCGATGACGGGAACGCGGCCCTTGCCGACGGTCTGGTGATACCAGCGCCACGCCTCCGGGTTGATCGGTTCGCCGACGCTGCCGAGCAGCCGGATCGAGCTGAGATCATGCCGCGTCACATAATCGTCGCCCTCGCGCATCAGGGCGCGGATCGCGGTGGGCGCGGTGTAGAGGATATTGACCTGATGCTTGTCGACGACCTGCCAGAAGCGGTCGTGATCGGGGTAATTGGGCACGCCCTCGAACATCAAAGTCGTCGCGCCATTCTGCAGCGGGCCATAGACGACATAGGAGTGGCCGGTGACCCAGCCGATGTCGGCGCTGCACCAGAAAATCTCGCCGGGACGATAGTCGAAACCATAATAGAAGGTGGCTGCGGTCCAGACCGAATAGCCGCCGACCGTATGCAACACGCCCTTTGGCTTGCCGGTCGAGCCCGAGGTGTAGAGGATGAAGAGCGGGTCCTCGGCGCCCATCGACTCGCACGGACAATCCGTGTCGACATCGGCCGAAAGCGCATCGTACCAATGGTCGCGGCCCTCTTTCATCGCGACGTCGCCGCCGGTGTGCGCGATGACAAGCACTGCCTTCACGTCGACACGCTCGAGCGCCTTGTCGACATTGGCCTTGAGCGGAACGGTCTTGCCGCCGCGAAGCCCTTCGTCGGCGCAGATCACCCAGTCGCTGGCGCAATCCTCGATCCGGCCGTGGATCGCCTCGGGCGAGAAGCCCCCGAAGACAACGCTGTGCACCGCGCCGATGCGCGCGCAGGCGAGCATCGCGACCGCCCCTTCGGGGATCATCGGCATATAGATGGTGACGCGGTCGCCCTTCTGGACGCCCATTTTCTTGAGCGTATTGGCAAAGCGGACGACGTCGGCGAGCAGCGCGGCATAGCTGATCGTCCGCGTCTCGCCGTCGGGGGCGTCGGGCTCGAAGAGGATCGCGGTACGATCGCCGTGACCTGCGGCGACATGGCGGTCGACGGCATTGTGGCAGAGGTTGAGGACGCCGTCCTCATACCATTTGATGCTGACGGGGTCGTAGGACCAGTTCGCGATTTTCGTCGGCGGGGTGATCCAGTCGATCCGGTTGGCCTGTTCGGCCCAGAAGCTGTCGGGATCCTCAACGCTCTGCCGATAAAGGCGGTCGTAATCGGCGGCGGTGCAATGGGTGTTCGCGGCGGCATCGGCCGGAACGGGGACCAGCGGTTCGGAGGGGGGCAATTCGGACATGGCGACTCTCCCATTCGGGTTTGCATTGTTCGTCCGAAGCGATAACCCCCGGGCCATAAACTGCAAGGGCGCGCACGCGCCGGTGAAGGGGCAGAAAATGACGGATATGGGCCAGCATGTCGAGGCGCTGCTCGATGGACTGGGACTCGATCGGCGTGTGTGGACTTTGGGGGCGATGCCTTCGATAACCCCGCTGACCGGCGAGCAGGTCGGATTGGTATGCGTCGCCGACGCCGCGGCGATCGATGAAGCGCTCGGGCATGCGACGGCCGCGTTTCGCGCCTGGCGCAATGTGCCCGCACCGCGGCGTGGCGAGCTCGTCCGCCTGTTCGGCGAGGAGTTGCGCGCCGCAAAGGATGATCTGGCCAAGCTGGTCACGATCGAGGCGGGCAAGATTCCGTCCGAGGGCGCAGGCGAAGTACAGGAAATGATCGACATTTGCGACTTCGCCGTGGGTCTTTCGCGCCAGCTTTACGGCCTCACCATCGCGACCGAGCGGCCCGGACACCGGATGATGGAGGTCTGGCACCCGCTTGGCCTCGTCGGGGTGATTTCGGCGTTCAACTTTCCGGTCGCCGTATGGGCGTGGAACGCTGCACTCGCGTTGGTGTGCGGCAACAGCGTGGTGTGGACGCCGTCGTAGAAGACGCCGCTGACCGCGCTCGCGACGCAGGCGATTTTCGAGCGCGCGGCGGCGCGCTTCGGCGACGCACCCGCGGGCCTGTCGCAAGTGCTGATTGGCGGGCGTGAGGCGGGGGAGGCGCTCGTCGACGACGCGCGGGTCGCGCTGGTGTCGGCGACGGGATCGACACGGATGGGCCGCGCGGTGGCGCCGCGCCTCGCGCAGCGCTTCGCGCGCGCGATCCTCGAACTCGGTGGCAACAATGGCGTGATCGTCGCGCCGTCGGCCGACCTCGACCTCGCGCTGCGCGGCGTGGCGTTCGGCGCGATGGGGACCGCCGGGCAGCGCTGCACGACCACGCGCCGCCTGTTCCTGCATGACAGCATCTATGATGGTTTCTTAGCGAAGCTGAAAGCCGCCTATGCCAGCGTTGCAGTCGGCAATCCTCTGGAGGGCGAGGTGCTGGTCGGGCCGCTGATCGACCGCGCGGCCTTCGAGATGATGCAGGACGCGCTGGCGGCGGCGAAGGCGGCCGGCGGCGTCGTGCACGGCGGCGAGCGGGTCGGCGCCGGCGCGAGCTATTATGTAAAGCCCGCGCTCGTCGAGATGCCGGGGCAGATCGGGCCGGTGCGGGAGGAGACCTTCGCGCCGATTCTCTATGTGATGCGCTACGACGATCTGGACGCCGTCATCGAACAGCACAACGATGTCGCGGCGGGGCTGTCGTCGGCAATCTTCACCACCGACATGCGCGAGGCCGAACGCTTCCTTGCCGCGAGCGATTGCGGGATTGCCAACGTCAATCTGGGAACCTCCGGCGCCGAGATCGGCGGGGCGTTCGGCGGGGAGAAAGAGACCGGCGGCGGGCGCGAAAGCGGGTCGGATGCGTGGCGCCAATATATGCGCCGCTCGACCAACACGGTGAATTATTCGGACGCGCTGCCGCTGGCGCAGGGGGTTAGCTTCGATCTAAGCTGAGAACAAAAACGTCATTGCGAGCAAGATTGCCGCGTCGCCTTCGGCTCCTCGCAAGGACGGGATGTCAGTTTGCCCGCCAACCGAAGCCTTCGTCCAGCGCAACCACCTCTCCTGCCGCTCCGACAGGCTCTTGCTTGCCGTCGGTCAGAAAGGCCAGCATCGCGGCGTCGCCCACATCGACATGGGCGAGCGTGCGTTTGTCCTCGGGCGTCCGTGCGACAACGACACCCGCCTTCGGCGTCCCGTCGCGGCCGTAAAAGACCGTATAGCTCTCGATCGTGGCGGGACCGGCATAATCCTCGACCAGCTCGGGCACCGGGCCGCGCTTTTCCTCGGCTTCGGCCTGATAGTCGAAGTCCTGCGGGAAGCGCGCCGCGGCGATCGGCTCGCTGGCCAGCACGATGCAATGATTGTCGGTCGCGAAGCCGCCATTGGCGAAGAGGAAGCCGTAGCGGCCCTCGCTGCGCAGCTTTTGCACCATCGAGACGACCGCATGACTCATATAATTGGCGATCGGGCCGCCGCCGAAGGTCAGTCCGCCGAACACTGTCGCGGGCCGGTCCGACGGCCAGCCGAGGATGCGGCGCGCCATCTTGGGCACGCAGGGGAAGCAGCTGTAAAGTTCGACGCAGTCGAAATCCTCGACGGTCATGGCGTTCAGCGAGAGCGTGCGGGTGATCGACGTCTCCATGCTGACGCTGCCATCGTAGCGGTCGCGGTGAAGGATGCTCACGGGTTCCTTCGCGGCAGCCCCCATGCCGATATAGATCAGCCGATCCTCGGCGATCCCGCGGCGCCGCGCTTCCGCCAGGCTGGCGACGATAAAGCCCGCGCCCTGATTGACCGACGAGTTGGCGACCATGAGCTTCGAATAGGGAAAGGCAATCGGGCGGTTGCGTTCGTCGACAGTCAATATGTCGGCGGGCGAGGCGGGCTTGCGGATCCACGCGCCGTCGTTGGCGGCGGCGACCTCCGAAAAGCGCGACCAGATTTCGGCGCTTTCCGATTGCGCTTCCTCGAGCGTTTGTCGCCAAGCAGCGCGCGTCGCATTCTCATAGAGCGGATAGACGTCGACCGGCGCCGACAGGCCATGCTTCTGCGCATAGTTCGGCTCGCGCCGCGTGGCGACCTGGCGCACCGCATTATAGCTCTTGTCCTCACCGCTCGCGGCCTTGGCGGCGCGGCCCGCCGCCGTGCGGAGCGCCTCGGCGCCGACGACGGCGGCAAGTTTGACCTCGCCGGCGCCGATGCGATTCGCCGCTTCGTTGAGCAGGCGCACCGGCGTATCGCCGTGCGGCGCAGCCGATTGATAGGCGATCGCCGGCGTCGCACCGATTGCGGCGGCAAGGGGCTCCGGCAGCTTGCCGAGGCTGTGGAAGCTGATCTGGTCGACGATCGCGAGGCTGTCGATTTCGGAGAGCGGCACACCCGCATCTTTCGCGGCGGCCTCCAGCGCGGCGACCATCAAGCCGAGCGAGTCGAGCCCTTGATCGGGATCGTCGGGTCGGTCGTTGACCTGTCCGACGCCGATGATGACGGGAATGCGCTCGGGATCGGTCATCATGTCAGCGCGCTTTCCATTCGGGCTTGCGTTTCTGCGCGAAGGCGAGGGGCCCCTCGCGGGCGTCTTCGCTCGCCATCAGCGCCTTGCGCTCGCGCCGGTTGTCGTCCCAATGCGCGTCGTCGCCGGCGATCTGGCCGTCGATGATGCGCAGCGCGACGCGCTTCGACGCCTGCACCGACAGCGGAGCATTGCCGGCAATCTTTTCGGCGAGCGCGATCGCCGTCGGCATCAGCTCGGCGAGCGGTACGACGCGGTTGGCGAAGCCATAGCGCAGCGCGGTCTGTGCATCGAAGGGATCGCCGGTCAGCAGATGCTCCATCGCAATCTTCTGCGGCAATTGCTTGACGATGCGGAACGCGCCGCCCGCGGCGGCGAACAACCCCACTTTGACCTCGGGCAGGCCGAACTGGGCATTTTCGGAAGCGACAACGATGTCGCACATCAGCGCGAGCTCGCAACCGCCGCCGAAGGCGAAGCCGTTCACCGCGCCGATCACCGGCTTCGAAATCGGGTGCGCGGCAAATCCGCCGAAGCCCCACGCCTGCTGCGCCTTGTCGTCGGGCGCCAATTGTCCGCCCCGCGATAGCGCAACAAGGTCGGCGCCGGCACAAAAAGCCTTGTCCCCCGCGCCGGTGATGATGACGGCACGGACTTCCGGGTCGTTCTCGGCTTCTTCGAGTGCGGTGCCGATGCCGACATGCACGTCCGCATTGACCGCGTTGCGCGCCTCGGGTCGGTTGATCGTTACGATCAGGATATGGCCCTGACGGGTCGTCAGGACGGCGGGTGCGGCGGCGTCGGTCATCGATTCTCTCCCTTTGTCGGGGGAGAATATCGACGCGGGTTGACGTTTACGTCAACTGTTATCCTCCCCATCGCTGCGCGACAGGGAGGATCTTCACGTCAGATCGACTGCCCGGTCTTGGCCCAGTCGGCGAGGAAGCCCTCGATGCCCTTTTCGGTCAGGATGTGCTTGAACAGCCCCTTGATGACCGATGGCGGTGCGGTCATCACGTCGGCGCCGATCTTGGCGGCTTCGAGGACGTGGATGCCGTGGCGCACGCTCGCGACGAGGATCTCGGTGTCATAGGCATAATTGTCGTAGATCAGCCGGATGTCCGCGATCAGCTGCATGCCGTCGAAACCATTGTCGTCGTGGCGGCCCACGAAGGGCGAGACGAAGGTCGCGCCGGCCTTGGCGGCAAGCAGTGCCTGCGCGGCCGAGAAGCAGAGCGTCACATTGACCATCGTGCCGTCGCTGGTCAGCGCCTTGCAGGTCTTCAAACCATCGATCGTCAGCGGCACCTTGATGCAGACATTGTCGGCGATCTTGCGGAGGATTTCGGCCTCCTTCATCATCGTTTCATGGTCGAGCGCGACGACTTCGGCCGAGACCGGGCCGGTGGTCAGCGCACAGATTTCCTTCGTCACTTCCTTGAAGTCGCGGCCCGACTTGGCGATCAGCGACGGATTGGTCGTGACCCCGTCGAGCAGGCCAGTGGCGGCGAGTTCCTGGATGTCGGCGATTTCGGCGGTGTCGGCGAAGAATTTCATGGCGCGGAGCTTTCCTGTGCGAAGGTGATTCGGGTTTGAAGCTCCCGTAAAGCGGTTTGATTGTCATTGCGAGCGGAGCGAAGCAATCTCCAGCCTTCGGCCTTGTGCAACATCGAGAGCTGGAGATTGCCGCGTCGCTGCGCCCCTCGCAATGACGGCGAGGAAAGCGCTGGCGTTCCATCTTTGTTCCGATTATGCGGGCAGCATGGCCAAAGCGAAGCGTCAATATGTCTGCCAGAATTGCGGCTCGGTCTCGTATCGGTGGCAGGGCCAATGCGCCGATTGCAACGAGTGGAACACGCTGGTCGAGGAGGCCGGCGAGACGGCCTTTTCGGCCAAGCACGATCTTAGCAAGGGCGGCCGGACGCTGGCGCTCGAAACGCTCGACGCCGAAAGCAAGATGCCCGAGCGGATGCTGTGCGGGATCGCCGAATTCGATCGGGCGCTGGGCGGCGGCTTCGTCGCGGGATCGGCGACGCTGATCGGCGGCGATCCGGGGATCGGTAAGTCGACTTTGCTGTTGCAGGCGGCGGGGCGGCTGGCGAAGGCGGGCAAGTCGGTGGTCTATATCAGCGGCGAGGAAGCGGCCGGGCAGGTGCGGCTGCGCGCGCAGCGGTTGGGGCTCGGCGACGCGCCGGTGGCGCTCGCGAGCGCCACCTCGGTCCGCGACATATTGGCGACGCTCGACAGCCGGACCGCCGATTTCGTCGTCATCGATTCGATCCAGACGATGCACAGCGACCTGATCGACAGTGCACCGGGGACGGTGAGCCAGGTGCGCGCAAGCGCGCAGGAACTGATCCGCTATGCGAAGGATAGCGATGCCGCGATTGTGCTCGTGGGTCATGTCACCAAGGACGGGACGATCGCGGGACCGCGCGTGCTCGAACATATGGTCGATACCGTGCTGGCGTTCGAGGGCGAGCGCAGCCACCAATATCGTATCCTGCGCGCGGTGAAGAACCGCTTCGGCGGCACCGACGAGATCGGCGTCTTCGCGATGGGCGAGGAGGGGCTGGGTGAGGTATCGAACCCGTCGAGCTTGTTCCTGACCGACCGCAGCCGCGACGTGCCGGGTTCGGTGGTGTTTCCGGCCTTGGAAGGAACGCGGCCGGTGCTGGTCGAGGTGCAGGCGCTGACCGTCCGCCTTGCGAGCGGGGCGACACCGCGGCGGGCTGTCGTCGGCTGGGACAGCGGGCGGCTGGCGATGGTGCTGGCGGTGCTGGAGGCGCGATGCGGGCTGCAGATGGGCGCGGCGGAAGTCTACCTCAACATCGCCGGCGGGTACCGGCTGACCGACCCGGCGGCGGATCTCGCGGTCGCGGCGGCGCTGATCTCGGCGTTCAGCGAGCGGCCGGTGCCCGCCGATGCGATCGTATTCGGCGAGCTGTCGCTGTCGGGCGAGGTGCGGCCTGTCTCGCACGATGCGCTGCGTCTGCGCGAAGCGGCGAAGCTTGGCTTTTCAAGCGGCTGGGGGCCGAAGGGCATGAAAGCTGTAAACGGGATCGGCGTTACCGGCTTCGGCCGCCTTGGCGAACTCGTTGACCTGATGCTCGGGCGCGACTAGCGACCGGGGCATGGCAAGTCTGACGGCTCTGGATATCCTCGTGCTGACGCTGGTCGGCGGCGGCGCGGTACTCGGCTTTATGCGCGGTCTGGTACAGGAAGTGACGACCCTGCTCGCGTGGGTGCTCGCGATCGCAGCGGTGCGCTTTTTCCATCCGCTCGTCACGGACCTGTTGTCGAGTTGGGTTTCGGCACCGGGTGGTGCCGCGATGCTCGCCTTCGTCATCTTGTTCGGCGGCGTTTTCGCGCTCGCCAAATGGGGATCGCGCGCGATGGGACAGCGCAGCCGCGCCTCGCTCGTCGGCGGTTTCGACCGCGGGCTCGGCGCCGGCTTCGGCGCGATCAAGGGGCTGATGGTCGCGACCTTGCTCTTCATGGCCGCGACCCTGCTGTATGACATCGGCTACGGCAACGCGCAGCGCCCGCTGTGGATGACCGACAGCCGCACCTATCCCGCTCTCAGCGCAACGAGTGCGGCGTTGAGCAAGGTGATCGCCGAACGCCGCGCCGAGACTCGATCGGCGCAGGCCGATGCCGACAAGCGGGCGGCAAACGCGCCATGAGCGGCGCGCTCTACAATCGTGATATATTGGCGCTCGCGGTCGGCTCGGTCGATTTTCCTCCGCTGGGCGACGCTCGCCACCGCGCGTCGGCGCGCGCGCCGCTGTGCGGCAGCGCGATCATCCTCGATATCGATGCGGATGACGATGGCCGCGTAACCGGCGTGGGCATGCACGTAGAGGCCTGCGCGCTTGGTCAGGCGTCGGCGACCCTGCTTGCTCGCCATGCCGCTGGCCGGACGCTGGCCGAGATCACTGCCGCGCGCGATGCGATCGCCGGCTGGTTCGCCGGCGAGGGTGATTTGCCCGATTGGCCGGGCTTCGACCTGCTGGAAGCCGCGCGCGACTATCCGGCGCGGCACGGCGCGATCCTGTTGCCGTTCGATGCCGCGGTCGCGGCCCTCGGCGAGCAGGCGACACCGGCATGAATTTCGCGGTCCTCGCCGCCGCGGCGAGCGAAGCGGCGGCCGAAACCGCCAGCGATGCGGTTTTGCTCGAAGGCGCGATCCTGCTTGGCGTTTCGACCCTTTTCGTGCTGCTCTTCCGCCGTCTCGGGCTTGGGGCTGTCCTCGGCTATCTGATCGCGGGCGCCCTCGTCGGGCCGCACGGGCTGGGACTCGTCGGGGGCGGCGAATCGAAGCTCGCCTTCGCCGAGATCGGCATCGCCTTCCTGTTGTTCCTCGTCGGGCTGGAACTTCATCCGCGCCGGTTGTGGGAAATGCGCCGCGCGATCTTCGGGCTCGGCCTGGCGCAGGTGGTGATCACCGGGCTCATTCTCGCGGGACTGATCCTGCTGACGCTCGGTTTCAGCTGGCAGGCGGCGCTCGCGCTCGGCCTGCCGCTCGCGCTGTCGTCGACGGCGCAGGTGCTGCCGAGCCTCAAGAGTTCGGGCCGGATCAATTCGCCCTTCGGCGAGAAGGCCTTTTCGATCCTTTTGTTTCAGGATCTGGCGATCGTCCCGATGATCACGATCATCGCCGCACTGTCGCGCGCGCCCGCCGATCCGTCGGCGCCGCCCGGATGGCAGATGGCGCTCTATACGGTCGGCGCGATCATCGTGCTGGTGCTAGCGGGGCGCTTCGTCGTCAATCCGCTGCTGCGGCTCGTCGGTCGCTATGGCGAGCGCGAATTGTTCGTCGTCGTCGGCCTGCTCGCGGTGATGGCGAGCGCGGCCTTCATGCACAGCCTGCACCTCTCGACCGCGCTGGGGGCATTCGTGGCCGGGATGATGCTCGCCGATTCGCCCTATCGGCACGAGATCGAGGCGGATGTCGAACCGTTCCGTCTCGTCCTGCTCGGACTCTTCTTCCTTGCGGTCGGGATGGTGCTGGATGTCGGCGTCGTCGCGGCAAAGCCGCTGCTCGTTATCTCGCTCGCGGCGGGACTGGTCGCGGTCAAGGTCGCGGTCCTGACCGTCCTCGTCCGGCTGTTCGGCAAGCCGTGGAGCGTGGCGCTCGGCCTTGGCCTGCTCCTCAGCCAGGGCGGCGAGTTCGGGTTCCTGCTGTTCGCGCAAGCCGCCGATGCGTTGCTCATCGCGCCGGCGGCGGCGAGCCTGTTCAGCGCGGTCGTGACCTTGTCGATGATGACGACACCGTTCCTGATGCTGTTCGCGCGCAACCTGGAGTTTTCGCCTGGAAGCGACGCCGATCTCGACGATCCCGAAAATGCTCCGCGCGGATCGTCGATCGTCATCGGCTATGGCCGTTTCGGACAGATCGTCGCGCAGATGCTCCATGCGGTCGATTGCTCGGTGACGCTGATCGACAAGAAGCCGAGCCAGATCGAACTGTCGGGACGCTTCGATACCAAGGTCTATTTCGGCGACGGCCTGCGCATCGACGTGCTGCGCCGCGCGGGCGCCGAGGAGGCGCGGCTGATCATCTTTTGCACCGACGACCGCAGCATCGACGCGGCCGCGCTCGCGCCGATCGTCGAAGCGTTTCCGAACGCTCGCATTTTGACGCGCGTGTTCGACCGCCGGCAGTTGCTCGCGATCGAAGGCGCGGGAACGGCCGGAGCGGTGCGCGAAGTTTTCGAAAGCTCGATCGCGCTGGGCATGATGGCGCTGGAGCAGCTTGATGTCGCGCCGCGCGAGATCGAGGATGTCGAGACGGCGTTGCGCCAGCTCGACGCCGAGCGGCTCGATATGCAGATCAACGAGGGCGATATCGGCGCGGGGCGCGATCATCGTTTCGTTGCCGGCGGCGGCCGACAGGCGACGAGCGTACTCGAGGCGCTGCGCGAGCGGCGGCAGGCCGCCAAGCGCGCGCGTGAAGAAGCCGAGGCGGATCAGGCGGCCTAGCGGGGCTGTTCGTCGAGGAACGCCGCCACGGCATCCAGTCCATAGTCTTCGGTCACGAAGCTCCTCCCGATCCCGCGGGTCAGGATCAGCGGCAGCTTGCCGCCGCGCACCTTCTTGTCGTGCGCCATATGCGCCGCGAGCGCGGCGCCACCGGTGTTGATGCCCGCGCTTGCAAGGCTGTGCGGCAGGTCGACGCTGGCGAGATGGTCGCGCACCCGCGCCGCGTCTTCGGCGGGGCAGAGGCCGTTCGCGACAGAGAATTGATGCGCGAGGACCATGCCCGCGGCGACCGCCTCGCCATGGAGGAGTCGGTCCGAATAGCCTGTCTCGGCCTCGAGCGCATGACCGAAGCTGTGGCCGAGGTTGAGCAACGCGCGAATATCCTGCGTCTCGCGCTCGTCGGCGGCGACGATCCGCGCCTTGGCAGCCACGCTGTGCGCGATTGCCTTGTGCTGCGCCGCGCTGTCGCCGCCGAGCAGCGCCGCGCCATTCGTCTCGCACCATGCGAAGAAGTCCGCATCGTCGATCAGGCCATATTTGACCACCTCGGCATAGCCTGCGCCGAGTTCCCGGCGGGGCAGGGTGGCGAGCGTCGTCGGGTCGATCACCACCAGCGCCGGCTGGTGGAAGGCGCCGATCAGATTCTTTCCGGCCTCGACATTGATCGCGGTCTTGCCGCCGACGCTGCTGTCGACCTGCGCGAGCAAGGTGGTCGGCACCTGGATAAAGTGGCAGCCGCGCTTGACGATGCTGCACGCGAAACCGACGAGGTCGCCGATCACGCCGCCGCCGAGCGCGATGACATGATCGCTGCGTTCGATGCCTTCGCCGATCAACCATTCGGTGAGCCGCGCGAGGCCGGTCCAGCTCTTGCTACCCTCGCCGGCGGGCAAGACGAGCGAGGAGAAGGAGATATTCTCCGCCCCCAGCGCCGCACCGAGGGGCACCAGATAGTGCGGCGCGACATGCTCGTCGGTGACGATCATCGTGCGCGGACGCTTGAGCAGCGGCGCGACATGGCGGCCGATCTCGCGGATCAGCCCGTCGCCGATCAGGATCGGGTAGCTGCGGCCGCCGAGGTCGACGGTCAGGCGTTCCATTGCGAAAGGGCCTCCATGATCGCGCGCACCGTGTGTTCGTGCGGGCTGGACGCCGAGCTCACGCGGATATGCGCCTCGGCATAGATGGGATTGCGGACCGCGGCGAGTTCGCGGAGCACCTCGCCCGGATCGCGGTCCTTGAGCAGCGGACGGTGGCTGCGCCGCGCGACACGCTCGACCAAGGTCGGAATGTCGGCATCGAGCCAGATCGACAGGCTGTCCGCGAGGATCAGCGCGCGCGTCTCGTCGTTGATAAAGGCGCCGCCGCCGGTCGCGAGAACATGCGGCCGGCCGGCGAGCAGCCGCGCGATCACCCGGCGTTCGCCGTCGCGGAAATGCGCCTCGCCGAATTTCGCGAACATGTCCGAGATCGTCATCCCCGCCGCGCGCTCGATCTCGTCGTCGGCGTCGGCGAAGGCCATGCCCAGCCGCTGCGCGAGGCGGCGGCCGATCGTCGACTTCCCCGAGCCCATCAGACCGACGAGCACGATCGACCGGTCGCGGATCGACGCCGGAACGGCTCCAGAGGGTTTCGGGCCCGGGCTTTTCGGGTTTCGCGACATGATGGGCGGGGCTATACCCGCCAGCGCGCGCGGGACAATGGTTTTGCTGCAATGCACAGAGGATTGGGTGTGGACGTGAGCGAGAAGATCGCCGAAAGCGGCGCGCGATGACGAAGAAACTGTTGACGCTGACGTTGGCCCTGTCGGGCACCGCGATGGCCGCGGCGCTTATTCTGCCTGCCGTTGCACAAGAATCGCTGTTGCCCGAAGGGTTCGGCAAGCCGGCCGAGACGCCCGCGCCGAAAGCGTCTCCGACGCCGTCGCCCAGCCCGACCGGGACACCGAAATCGCCGTCCCCGTCGCCTTCGCTGCCGTCGTCTCCCGCGTCGCCGGGCGTCGCGCCGCCTCCCGTCACCGCTACCTTGACCGATGCGACGAGCGAGGAGGGCGACGCAGCCGATGGTGAGGAGACCACCGCCGGTGGCCTGAAATACGACCTGCCCCCCGGCGCGCGGCGGCTGCTCACGCGTATCGGGCCGCTCACGCCCGAAACCGGCGGCCTCGCGCCCGATGCGTTCGGCGTGCGCGGCCAATATGCCGCGGCGATCATGCGCAAGACGAACGGCAATCTCGCCTCGCGCTGGGGCCAGATTTTGCTGCGCAGCGCGCTGTCGTCGGG
>JAEWIL010000115.1 GCA_023387085.1 Pseudomonadota bacterium
TTGTATATCAGGCTGATCTTGCTTTCGGGAACGCCGCGCGCGACCAGTACGTCCCTGAAACCCGGCGACAGAACGACGATATGATCTATCTGGCGATAGAGCCAACGGCACAGGCGTCCGATCAGGGCGAGCAGGCGCGGATGGCCGATCATTCCTGTCGCCTTCAGCGTGTCAGGCCAAAGATCCTGAATGTCGATGACGGTCGGAGTGCGGCGAAACAGGCGCGCAATCGCGGCCGCGCAACCGACGGTGACCGGCGGATGATAGACGTAAAGGATGTCGGCGCGTCGAGCGCCTAAAAGAAGGTAGAGGCATGCAGACAGAAAAAAGCTGACATAATTGGCCGCGCGACCGGCGGCACTCCCGTCGTGGCTGGGGTAGAGCGGCAGGCGGATTACGTCGATAGGGCCAATCTTTTCGCGCTGGATCGGTCGGATGCGAAAACCGGGATAGAGCTTGCCGCCTGGATAATTGGGAAAGCCAGTCACCACCTCGATGTCAAACCCGCGCGCATAAAGCGCCTCCGCGAAGAGGCGACCCTTGAAGGTGGGTTCGGGATCGAACCACTGACTCAACAGGATAAGGCGGGGACGCGGTGCCTCGCGCGGCGAGCCGGCAGATCGGGTCATGTCAGGTCGTTCGCGCGGATTCCGTCCCAGCCGTTGCTGAGCTTTGCAGTGCCGACGATCAGGCTGACGACGCGGTCCGACGTGTTCGCGATGCAATAATCGGCGGGGACGGGCTGCGACTGCCCCTCTTTCGTACGGTCGGCGAACATGCGGGTCGCGGTATCGACGGCGGATGCGATGGCGCCGCGATCGAGGCCCGACATGATCAGGCAACCGACGTCGAGTCCCTCGGGGCGTTCGATCGAATCGCGCGGGGTTACGGCAGGAAAACCCAGAATCGAGGCTTCCTCGGCAATCGTCCCGCTGTCGGAAATCGCGCAGAACGCCTTCATCTGCAGATGGTTGTAATCGTGAAAGCCGAACGGTTCCATATATTGGACACGCGGGTCGAGCTTGGCGCCCTCCAGCATCGCGAGCCGTTTCCGGGTGCGCGGGTGGGTCGATACGATCACCGGCTTGTCGTGCGTTTCGGCAAGCATGTTGAGCGTCGCGAGCAGTTCGGCGAGCCGCGCGCTGTTGTCGACATTCTCTTCGCGGTGCAGCGAGACGATGAAATAACCGCCCTCTTGAAGCTGCAGCCGCGACAACACGTCCGATGCCTCGATCTGCGGTCGATAATGATCGAGCACTTCGCGCATCGGCGATCCGGTCAGATAGATGCGACGATGCTGCAGTCCCTCCGACAGCAAATGGCGACGCGCATGCTCGGTATAGACCAGGTTGAAGTCGGCGATATGATCGACGAGCTTGCGGTTCGTCTCCTCGGGAACATTGCGATCGAACGACCGGTTGCCCGCTTCCATATGATAGATGGGGATTTTCATCCGCCGTGCCATAATCGCGGAGATCGCCGAATTGGTGTCGCCAAGCACCAGCACCGCGTCGGGCTGTTCGGCCTTCAGCACGCGTTCGCTTTCGGTCAGGATCTTGCCCAGCGTCTCGCCGAGCGTGCCGCCGCCGGTGCCCAGAAAATGGTCGGGCTTGCGTACTCCCAGATCGTCGAAAAAGACCGTGTTGAGGCTATGGTCGTAATTCTGGCCGGTATGGACCAGCACATGATCGCAATGCCGATCGAGCGCCGCCATGACGCGCGACAGCCGGATGATTTCCGGCCGCGTGCCCAATATCGTCATGACTTTCAGCTTTTGCATGGGAACTCTCTTACAGGGGACATGCGAAGGTGTCGGGCCGGTCGCGATCGAATATCTCGTTCGCCCACAGCATCACGATCATTTCATCGTCGCCGATATTGGTGATGTCGTGGGTCCAGCCCGGAACCGTCTCGACGATTTCCGCCACGGCGCCGTCGGTGTCGATGCTATGCGTCTCGCCGCTGTCCATGTGGCGGAACTTGAACCGCGCCTTGCCCTTGATGACCAGGAATTTCTCGGTCTTGCTGTGATGATAATGGCCGCCACGGGTGATGCCCGGATGGGCCGTGAAATAGGAAAATTGGCCGCTATCCGGAGTTTTCAGCATCTCCACGAAGACACCCCGTGCATCGCCATGCATCGCGACGTTATAGCTGAACGAAGCAGGCGGCAGATAGCTGACGTAGGTCGCGTAGAGGGCGCGGATCAGGCCGGTCCCGACGCGGTCGATGACGAGATCTTCTTTCGTCGCCGCAAAACCCCGGATCGTTTCCGCGACCGCGCCCACCGTCGTCTCGTAAACCGGCCCGGCGAGTGCAAAGCCGTCGGAGGAGGATTCGGGCTCCTTGCCGTCCATCACCGCGACGAATTCGGCGAGGATATCGTCGATATAGACGAGCGCGAGCGGGGCGGCGGGATCGTTGATGCTGATCGGGAGGCCGCGCGCGATGTTATGGCAGAAAGTCGCGACCGCCGAATTATAGTTGGGCCGCGCCCATTTGCCGAAAACATTGGCTAGGCGGTAAGTGAAAACCGGATTGCCCGTCGCCATGCGCAACGCCGCAAGGGCATCCTCGGCGGCGCGCTTGCTCTTGCCATAGGCATTGTCACGCGCGGCCTGGATCGAGGAGGAGTAGAGCAGGGGGATTGTTCGTCCGCTCGCCTGTACCGCAGCGCAAAGCGCCTCGGTCAGCGCGCCATTTCCTTCGGCGAACTCCTCGTCGCGCTCCGGGCGGTTGATTCCGGCGAAGTGGAAGATGAAGTCGACGCCTTCCAGCCGTCCGGCGAGTGCCTCGACGGGGTCGGCGCGCGTAAAGGCCGTCACCTCGACATCCTTGCGTTCCGACAGCATCAGCCGCAGATTCCGGCCCATGAAGCCGTCGGCGCCGGTGATGAGGACGCGCGTCATCTCAGTCGTCCGCCCGGACGGTTTCACCGGCGACCATCCGCTTGATGAAGTCGAGCTTCAGCAACAGGTCGGCCATGCCCCGGACGTCGAGCTGGTCGGTGTTATGCGAATTATATTCGTCGCCGTGCAGCGCCGCCGTGATCTGTTGCTCGCCCTGATCGACGAACTTCGCATAGTTGAGATCGCGGCCATCGGGCGGCACGCGATAATAATCGCCCAGATCCTCGGCGCGGGCGCGCTCTTCGCGGCCAAGCAGGGATTCATAAAGCTTCTCGCCATGCCGCGTACCGATGACGCTGACCGGATGGTCCGGCGTGCCCGCGAGTTGCCGCAGTGCCTTCGCCAGAGTCTCGACCGTCGCCGCAGGGGCTTTCTGCACAAAGATATCGCCGTTCTGCCCATGTTCGAACGCGTAGAGCACGAGATCGACGGCGTCTTCCAATGTCATCATGAAGCGGGTCATCGCCGGGTCGGTGATGGTGATCGGCTCGCCGCGCTGCATCTGATCGACGAACAGCGGAATCACCGATCCGCGCGAGGCCATGACATTGCCGTACCGAGTCCCGCAGATCATGGTGCGACCGGCGTTACGGCTGGAAGCGACCATGACCTTTTCCATCAGCGCCTTGCTGATGCCCATGGCATTGATCGGATAGACCGCCTTGTCGGTGCTGAGGCAGATCACGCGGCCGACTCCTGCGGCGATTGCGGCAGTCAGTACGTTTTCCGTGCCGATGACATTAGTCTGGACCGCTTGCATCGGATGGAATTCGCACGAGGGCACCTGCTTGAGCGCCGCGGCGTGAAAGACGTAGTCGACGCCCTGCATCGCTGCGTCGACGCTGCGCATGTCGCGCACGTCGCCTATATGAAAGGTCAACTTGGCGCTCGCGTAGCGTTTGCGCATGTCGTCCTGCTTCTTTTCGTCCCGGCTGAACACCCGGATTTCCTTGAGGCCGGAATCGAGAAAACGATTGAGAACAGCGTTGCCGAACGAACCGGTGCCGCCGGTGATGAGCAGAATTTTCTGGTCGAACATGATCGCTTCGCTAGCTCCTGACGCTTTGCGCCAACTGGTCGCGCTGGGCGCGGTCGGGATAGTTGATAAGCACCGCGCGAAATTTCCCCTTGAAAACGAACAGGCTGCCGGCTGCGGCCCCGATTACCGGATGGCGCTCCGCCAATTCCTTGATATCCTCGAGCTTGCCTGCGCCGCCGAGGACCGTCAACGGGACGTCGATTGCGGCTTTCAGCTGGTCGATCAGGGGCAGGTCATAGCCCTGCATCATGCCGTCGCGATCGACCGAATTCAGCACGATCTCGCCGGCGCCCAACCGCTGCATTTCCCTGGCGAAGGCAACGGGTTCCTGCCCCGTGCGGCGGGTCGCATTGTGAATCACAAGCTCGCGCGAACGAAGGAGGCCGGTGGCCTTGACGTCCATGACGACGACGACGCTCTGGCTGCCGACACGCTCCGCAGCTTCCGAGACCAATGCCGGTTGTTCGATCGCCGCGGAGCTCAACGCCACTTTCTCGACGCCCAGTGCGACCAGCCGCTCCACGACGTCGGCCGATTTGACGCCGCCGCCATAGCAGAGCGGCATGCGGCATTCGGCTGCCATCTGCGCGATCAGACCCTCATTCGGTGTGGCGCCCGTACGGCTGGCGTCGATATCGACGACCATCAACTCGTCGACCTCTTTCTCGTTGAAGATGCGCACTGCGTTCAGCGGATCCCCGACATATTTGGGATCACCGAACTTGACGGTTTTGACGAGGCCGCCTTTGTGGATCAGCAGACAGGGTATGATACGGGGACGCAGCATGTATCAAAGTTCCGCAAAATTGCGCAGGAGGTCGATTCCCCATTGATGGCTTTTCTCGGGGTGAAATTGCGTCCCGATGATATTGTCCTTGCGCACGGCTGCCGTGAAAGGCGCGCCATAGTCGGCGGACGCGAGGACATCCTCGTCGCGCGCCGGGACGACATGATAGGAATGCAGGAAATAATAACGCGGCGCTTCGATTCCGTGAAACAGGCACGCGCCGGATCGCGGCTGGACATCGTTCCAGCCCATATGCGGTAGCGGATAGCGATGCGTTTCCGCGTGATCGAAGCGCGCGACATGGGCGTCGATCCAGCCAAGCCCGGGCAATCGTCCCTCGTCGCTGGTTTTTGCCATCATCTGCATGCCGACGCAGACGCCAATTACCGGCACGCGGCGCCCCAGCACCGCCTCGTCCAGTGCATCGCGTATCCCCGATGCGTCGAGGCGGTTCATCGCCCAGTCGAATGCCCCGACTCCAGGCAGGACGAGCCGGTCGGCTGCCGCGATGCCGGTCGAATCCTCGACAATGGCGACGTCGATACCCAGTCGGCGATAGATATTCGCGAAAGCATGGATATTGCCGAGACCGTAGTTGACGAGACTGACGCTTGCCATCGTCAATATGCGCCGCCGCGCTTGGTATTCGCCAGTCGCGCCAGCACGCGTTCGCCCCTCTCGTACCATTTTGCCCGGTTCTTATAATCCCAGTAATTCTTCAGCGGCATTTCGTGATAGCCGCGCAGTTCCTCGGGCGTGATACGGAGCTTCGCGGCGATATAGTCGAAATCCTGCTGGATCAGATCGGGATCATAGGGCGGATCTTCCAGTTTCGCCAAAGCCTCGTCGCGCGTCATCTGGCCGGTCAGGATCAGGCTCGAGAATTGCACCCGGCGGACATCATAACCGAAACGCGTCGGCAGCCAATAGCCCTCGAAAAAACGAGTGAAACGCGATTCGAAATGTTTCTGGGCGTAGGGCTTCCACCCGTAGGCTTGCTGAAGCTCGATCATCGCCTCGGTCTTCTGATAAGGCATGTAGTTCAGCGGTTTGAACATTTTGACACCGCGGACATAAGGCATGTAGAGTTTGCGATAAAGGACCGAGGTAAACGGATAGCTGTCCATATTCAGCGACCCGAACCGAGAAAGAATGTCGCGGATCATGGCCATGTCGGCAAAATAGAAATATTGCTGCGGATAGCTCACGCATTCGGTCGAGATATTCCCGCCGTTCAGAATGTATTTGATGCCGTGCTTGCTGGCGAACTGGAATAATACTCCGATGAAGGCGATGTCTTGCGGTGCGTCAATCGAGGGGATGCCGCTCTTGAACATCGCAAGCTGAAAATCGCGAACCTCGTCCCAGTTGATGACCTCGGTATAGAGATCGAGACCCAACTTTTCGATCATGCAGTCGATATTGTGGACGGCAAGCTCGCTGTTCCAGCCGGCATCGACATGGAACACCAGCGGTCGCAGTCCATGCTCGGTGACCATCTTGTGCAGCATGTAGGAGCTGTCGGCACCGCCCGACAGGCCAATGATACAATCGAATTCCTTGCCCTTGCCGGCTTCGCGAATTTCCGAGACCTTGGCCGCCAGCACTGCCGCACCTTCGGCACCTGTCTTCCACTGCGGCAAAGTGCTGTCGTGGAACTCATGGTAATGATTGGAAACTCCATCCGCGTCGAAGCGGATCATGGGGTCGCTGGTATCGACCACCAATTTTGAACAGATTTGATACATCGTTCTAAAACTCAACCTTATCGAACCAGCCCCCGATCGAGGGGGCGGGGCGAACGCCACAAGCCGGTCTTTTGCCGAAATCAGGCGTCTTTCTACAACTCGTCGTTGCCGTAACCATAACCATAACCATAGCCATAGCCATATCCCGCCTGACGGCGTTTGAGTTTCGTCAGAACTACGCCGAAGACATGGGCATGGACCGCTTGCAAGCGTCCGAGCGAGGCGCGAATCCCGCGCACTGCGACGCCTTCCGATTCAGCCACGAACACGCAGCCCTCTACGGTGCGCGCGAGCAGGGGGGCATCAGCAAGACCAAGGATCGGCGGGGAATCGATTACCACATGATCAAATTGATCAAACAGATCGCGGACCAAATTCTGCATTCGGTCGCTGCTGAGCAGTTCGGCGGCGCTGGGCGGCGTAGGTCCGGCTGTCAGGAGGCTCATCCCCTTGATCGACGTGGGCTGAATCAACCGCTTCCACTCGTCGTTGCCGGCAAGGATATTGCTCAAGCCTTCATTGTTCGGAAGCCCGATGAAATGATGCATCGAGGGCGAACGCATATCGGCATCCAGAAGGAGCACCGTCTTGCCCGTGCGACCCAGCACCGTGGCAAGCGCAAGGCTGGTTGTACTCTTGCCTTCCGCGGGCCGGGTACTCGTGATCATCAATGTTCGCGGTACCCCATGATCCGTCGAGAAGGCGAGATTGGAGCGAATGCTCAGATAGGCTTCCGACAACGTTGATTTTGCATCCCGCAACTGACCGAGGATGTCTTCATCCTCGATGTCGGGGACGCTACCCAGCAGCGGCACCTGAAGCACGCGGTTGACCTGACCCGGGTCGCGGAGACCTTCATCGATCTGGTCGAGGCCGATCGTAGCCAAGGCGGCAAGGCCCAGGCCGGCGAGCAGAGCCAGTGCCATGTTCAGCGGAATGTTAGGGGACGTCGGCTTTTCGGGGACCTTGGCGGTATCGACGATCACGATATTATTAGCGCCAACGCCCGCAACGCCGATTTCCTTATAGCGCTGCAACAGCCCGTCGTACAGTTCGCGCGTCGTATCGGCTTCACGCTGATAGATGTTGTATTGGATGCGATCGCGTTGCTGTACACTGTTCCGCTGCTTCAGCGCCTGGACTTTGTCCTTGAGTTCGGTTTCGCGCCCAAGGGCCTCGTTATATTCACTCGATCGGCTGCTGAGTACACGGGATTCCTCGCGTGCGATGCCTGAGTCGAGAACGCGGATCTGTTCGGCAACCGCCTTGGCGGCGGGATAGCCGGGCTCGAACTGCACCATCATTTTTGCATATTCGGCAGCGAGTTCGGTGCGCTTCTGCCGCATCTGCGCGATTGCGACATTGTTGAGCGTTTCCGCATTGGCGCCGGTTTTCGCCCGGCGAGCTCTAGCTTCGGCGGCGATACGATCAGCCGTCGCGGCGGCAAGGGCGGTGTTCAGTGCCTCAAGGTCGCTCGATACCAACGTCCGATCGACCTCGGTGCGGCCGTCCTCGCTTTTTCGGCTGCCAAGGGCCACGATGTCCTTGTTCGCAGCATAGCGAACCAGATCGCGCTCCGCCGTTTCAAGGCGTGTGCGATATTCTTCCAGCCGTCCTTCGAGAAACTTGCGCGCGTCGGAGGTCGAAGCGAAGCGACGATCCATGCTTTGAAGAATGAACTGTTCTGTCCAGCTGTTGGCAATCTGGGCAGAAAGAGCAGGCGAGGCGCTCGTGTAACTAATATCGGTCAGAGCGGAGCCACGGAGAGGCGAGATTGAAGAATTTTCAAGCAACAATTTTATGGCAAGATTTTCACGCCTCTGGCGGTCGCGGGCGTTAAAGGGCCCTGAGGGATTCGTTTCCAAAAGGCTGCCTTCCTCCGGATTCACGCCGTGCGCTTCGAAGAAGGCGTCGTTGCTCGCGAGGCGCAGCTGTCGTGCGACCCGTTCCGCCAGCGATCGTGCGTGCAACAGGGCATACTGCGTATTGTAAAACTCCAAATCACGTCCTGTGTCGGCAGATTCCAGACTCTCCACGTTGGTGACTTTTTTGAGTTCACGACTAATTTCGATGCGCGATGTTGCCGTGTATTCAGGAGTAGAGAGCAGCGTCACGACCAAGCCGATCGCAAGGGTCGAAAGCATGAGGCTGACAATGACCCATTTCCAGCGCAGCACGACCTGCCAATATTGCAGCAGGATCGGAGGCGTAAGGCCTGCGCTGTCGCCGTTTTGAAGTGCTGAAACGGCCGATCCAGACGAGTCGATGTTGCTGGACGGAAACGAAATTTCTTGTGACATGTCTACTATCTTGTCTCAGCGGCGACGGCATGTCGGCCGCAATCGTTCAAATGTTTGTCGGCGCAGGGCTGATGCCACATGTGGACATGCGGAATTCACCTTGATGTCGCCGCCAGCTAGCTCAAAGGGCAGGCGAGTTCCATCTTTTTTGTCAACTTTCATGCGCTTTCCCGAACAGCCTGTCGGGTATGCGCCGGGTTTGCAAAACGCAAAATTTTTATTTACCGAACCGGTCCTAGGTCATCTCCACTAACGCTTGCGAGCGTTTATCTCCGAGCCTTCCGAGAAGGCTTATGGCACCCGCAAGAGCAAAAGAGCATTTGAATGCCTGTAAAATTGATTACGACGAAGCGCATCGAGGATGCGCGCGGATGGTTTGTCGAAACATGGAATCAAAGGGATTTTCAGGCCGCGGGCATTGACGCTGATTTTGTTCAGGACAATCAATCTCTTTCCCGCTGCGCAGGGACCATTCGTGGTCTGCATTTTCAGGCGGAGCCTTATGCGCAAGCGAAGCTCGTTCGTTGCCTGAGGGGTCGAATCTTCGACGTTGCAGTGGACATTCGGTTCGATTCTCCCACTTTCGGCCATTGGGTGGGCGCCGAACTGAATGCCCACAATGGGCGGCAGCTTTTTGTGCCCCGGGGGTTCGCTCATGGTTTCCTGACACTCGAACCCGATACCGAGGTCGCTTACAAGGTTGACGGTTTTTACGACGCAGCTTCCGACCGTGGAATTCGCTGGGACGACCCCGCGCTGGCGATCGGATGGCCATTGGACGGCCTGACGCCGATCCTGTCGGACAAGGATCAGCGTCTCCCTTTGCTCGCCGAAGCAGGCGCCGATTTTCGCTATGATGGACAGCCGTTGTCCGCTCTTCAAGACCATCGAGACTGAATATATGGGCAAGGAAATTACGAAAGTTGTCGTCACCGGCGGCGCAGGTTTCATCGGATCGGCGCTCGTCCGCAACCTGGTGGCGGATGGACGGTATGACGTACTCAACATCGATAGCCTGACCTATGCCGGCAACCCTGCGTCGCTGGCGCCGGTCGAGGCGAGCAACCGCTATCGCCTTTATCGCGAGGATATCTGTGACACCGAGAAGATGGCTGCGATCCTCGATGAATTCCAGCCCGACCTGATCACCCATCTTGCGGCGGAGACGCATGTCGATCGTTCGATCGATGGCCCTGCGGCTTTCGTGCGGACCAACCTGATCGGGACAGGCTCGTTGTTGCAGGCGTCGCTCGCCTATTGGCAGGCACTGCCCGCTGACCGCAAGGCCCGCTTTCGCTTTCACCATATCTCGACCGACGAGGTCTTCGGGTCGCTCGGCGACAGCGGGTTCTTTACGGAAGCGACGCGTTATGATCCGCGTTCGCCCTATTCAGCTTCGAAGGCCGGCTCGGACCATCTCGTACGCGCCTGGTTCCACACTTATGGCTTGCCAGTCCTCATCACCAATTGTTCCAACAACTATGGTCCCTGCCAGTTTCCCGAAAAGCTGATTCCGCTGATGATCCTCAAATCCCTCGCGGGCGAGGCACTGCCGGTTTATGGCAAGGGCGAGAATATCCGCGACTGGCTATATGTGGACGACCATGTTCACGCGCTGCGGGCGGTTTTCGAACGTGGCGAACCCGGCGAAAGCTATATGGTCGGCGGCCAGTCGGAGCGGACCAATCTGCAGGTTGTCCAAGTGATCTGCGACATATTGGACGAATTGCGGCCGCGGAGCGATGGCGGCAGCTATAGCGAGCAGATTCAGTTCGTGGTCGATCGCCCCGGACATGATTTCCGCTATGCGATCGACTGGTCGAAGATCGAACGCGAACTGGGGTGGAAGCCGCAGGAAAGCTTTGAGAGCGGAATGCGCAAGACAGTGAACTGGTATCTCGACAACCAGACATGGTGGGAACCGCTGCTCAAAGGCGACTTCGATGGATCGCGGCTCGGCTTGGGGGCCGGCTGACCTTTGGATCCCGTGCTCGTCACCGGCGGAACCGGGCAGGTCGGTTCCGCATTGTTGCGGCGATTGGGGGCCGCCGGCGTGCCGACGATCGCGCCCGATCGACGCGAACTCGATCTGTGCGACCCCGACGGCATGCGCGCCTACCTCGACCGGACGCCGTTCGGAGCCCTGATTAACTGTGCAGCCTATACGGCCGTCGACCGCGCGGAGGACGAACCCGATCTGGCGGCGGTGATCAACGCTCGCGCACCGGGCATAATGGCTGAGGAGGCCGCTCGTCGAGGCGCGCCTATCCTTCATATATCGACCGATTATGTGTTCGATGGCACAGGCACGGGGGCCTATGCCGAGGACGCATCCACCAACCCGCTCGGGGTCTACGGTCATACGAAGCTTGAGGGCGAGCGGGCGGTGCGCGCAGCAAACCCGCATCACGCCATCATCCGCACTGCGTGGGTCGTCAGCGCCGATGGCGCGAACTTCCTGAACACCATGCTGCGTCTGGGGCGAGAGCGGTCGGAGCTTGCGGTGGTCGACGATCAGCAAGGTTGCCCCACCGCTGCGGATGACATCGCCGAGGCGGTCCATGCGATATGGTCGCAACTGGGCGAGCGGGGCGGCACCTGGCATTTCGTCAACGCGGGCGAGGCGAGCTGGTTCGACCTTGCGCGCTTTATCTTTTCGCGGGCCGGCCGCTACGGTTTGCACACGCCGGACGTACGCCCCATCGCCACCGCGGACTATCCGACACGCGCGCGCCGCCCTGCCAATTCGCGACTGTCTACGGTGCGTTTCGAGCGGGACTTCGGACTGAAGCCGCGGGTCTGGCAGGATGCGATCGCGGCCATCATGACGCAGAAATTCGGACAACAAACAGAAAGCGAGCTTTGACGATGCGCGGAATCATTCTGGCGGGCGGCAGTGGCACGCGCCTGCATCCGGCGACGCTGGCGGTAAACAAGCAGCTTTTGCCGATCTATGACAAGCCGATGATCTATTACCCGCTGTCGGTGCTGATGCTGGCCGGGATTCGGGAAATCCTGATCATCTCGTCGCCCGAATATCTGGACAATTACAAACGGCTGTTCGGCGACGGCAGCCAGTTCGGCCTCGACATAAGCTACGCCCTTCAGCCGCGGCCCGAAGGGCTGGCGCAGGCATTCCTGATCGGGGCGGACTTCGTCGGCGACCAGCCTGCGGCGCTAGTACTCGGCGACAATATCTTCCATGGGGCCGGACTGGTCGAGCTTCTGGTGCGCGCGCGGTCGCGACCGGTGGGGGCGACGGTTTTTGCCTATCAGGTCGATAATCCCGCAGCTTATGGGGTCGTGTCACTGGATAGCGAAGGCCGGGCGGTCGATATCGTGGAAAAGCCGGCGCAGCCGAAATCCGACCTCGCGGTGACCGGCCTCTATTTCTATGACAATCGCGTCGTGGATTTTGCGCGAACCCTGCGCCCCTCGGCGCGCGGTGAGCTTGAAATCACCGACCTCAACCGCGTCTATATGGAACTGGGCGAGTTGTTCGTCGAGCGCATGGGACGCGGCTATGCCTGGCTTGATACAGGAACGCACGACAGTCTGGTAGAGGCGAGCGAATTCGTCCGGGTGATCCAGAAACGGACGGGCCATCTCGTTGCCTGCCTGGAGGAAATCGCTTTCGAACAGGGATTCATCGATCGCGAACAGTTGCTCGTCCGGGCGCGAATGTTCGAGAAAACGGCGTATGGGCAGGCGCTGTTTCAGCTTGTCAGCAAGGGATAGCGCGCGAGCGAATTGGCGAGGAGAGGGTGCCGAGTACCCCGATATCGCCGCACTGAAAAGTAATCGGGAGATTTGGGATGTTAGCTATCTATGGTTATGGCGGCTTCGGCCGCGAACTGGTCGCTCCTGCTCAGGCAGCGTTGGAAAGGGCGGGTCGCAATTTGTCGGAATTGGTCTTCGTCGACGATAATCACGCCCCGAACGAACATCCGGAGGTGGGCGTTCCGGTTCATAGACTCGAAGATCTTGCAGCGGGCGACGAGTTTATTCTCGCGGTTGGCGACGGTAAGATCCGCGCAATGCTGGAGGCGCGGTGCAAGAGCGCTGGGCTGCAGCCCTTCTCCCTCTTTGCCGAAGATTTTTCGTCTGGGGTAGCGGTTGACATCGGTGAGGGAGCGGTCTTTTGCGCGCGCACAATGGTAACGGCTTCAGCAAGAATCGGGCGGCAGTTCCAGTGCAATATCTACAGCTACGTTGCGCATGATTGTGTGATCGGCGATTATGTTACCTTCGCCCCCAGCGTCTGCTGCAACGGCAATGTCCATATTCGCGATTATGCGTATATCGGCACCGGCGCGGTGATCAAGCAAGGAACCCCTGAAAAGCCTCTGGTTATCGGCGAAGGCGCGGTTGTAGGCATGGGCGCGGTCGTGACAAAGGATGTTAACGCGGGTGAGGTGGTTGTGGGCAATCCTGCGCGGCCCCGATAGTTCGCTGGTTTTTATCGGACACTGAACCAGCGGCGAGTCCGTACTCCCCGGTTTCGCGCGGGCATATCAGCC
>JAEWIL010000140.1 GCA_023387085.1 Pseudomonadota bacterium
CCGCCGCGGCTGGCGAGATAGTCCTCGGCCATGCCGGTCATGGTGAATCCAGGGCAGATCGCGAAGGCCAGGATGTCCTCGCGGGCATAGCCGCGCGCGATCGTCTTGGTCATCGCGACCATGCCTGCCTTCGATGCCGCATAATCCCAGTGTGCGGGGCCGTCGCCGCGATAGGCGGCGCGGCTCGCGATATTGACGATCCGGCCGCCCGTCTTCCGGCCCTGCCAGTGCAGGACTGCGTGGCGGCAGAGTTCGGCGCTTGCGGTCAGGTTGATCTGCAATGTGCGGTTCCAGCCGGCGCGCCAGTCGGCGTCGTCGCTATCGAGCGGGTTCGCCTCGAACACCCCGGCATTGTTGATCAGTACGTCGATGCGCCCGTCGAGCTTGCCGAGGCTTTGCTGCCAAAGGTTCGCTGGGACGTCGGGATCGGACAGATCGCCATCGGCGCTCGACAGCGCGACGACCTTTGTCGTGTCGCCGGTGAGCGCCTCGGCGATCGCGGCGCCGATGCCGCGGCTCGCGCCGGTAATCAGAATGTGGGTCTGCATCGCTCCGCCTTAGGGCAGGCGGGCGGGGGTTGCCAAGCTCAGGCCACGCGGCGGCTGAACTCGCTCGCGGCCTTTTCGAGCGACTGGAGCCGGTCGCCCATTTTCGCGAACTCGGCGCTCAGCGTGCTGATCTCGCCCGCGACCATCCCCGAATCGTTGCGGATGCTGGCGATCGTCGACGACATCGAATCGGCGGCGAGCGCGGTCTCGTCGACCGCGGCGGTGATCGAGGTCACCGTCTGCGCCTGCGCGTCCATCGCGTCGCGAATGCGCTGCGCCGAGGTCTGGACCTCGATGATCGTCTGCTGGATCGACTGGTTGGCCGCGACCGACCCGCGTGTCGCCTGCTGGATCGCGGTAATCTTGCCCGCAATGTCGTCCGTCGCGCGCGCGGTTTCGTTGGCGAGGCTCTTCACCTCCTGCGCGACGACCGCGAAGCCGCGTCCCGATTCGCCCGCGCGCGCCGCTTCGATCGTGGCGTTCAGCGCGAGGAGATTGGTCTGGCCCGCGATCTCGCGGATCAGGCCCAATATGGACTCGATCGATTCGGCATGGCGCGACAGTGCCTCGGACATCGCGACGGCTTCGCCCGCCTGCTCGGAGGCGCGCGTCGCGACGCCGGCCGACGCTTCGACCTCGCTGCGGGCATCCTCGATCGCGCGGATCAGACCGGCGGCGGTCGAAGCCGCCTCGCGCATCGCCATCGCCGATTGTTCGGACGCAGCGGCGACTTCGCTCGTCTTGGCAATCATGCCCTTCGCGGCCTGATCGGCCGACGCCGCCTGCCTCGAAAGCTGCTGGCGCGCCGAGTCGGTGTCCTGCACCAGCGACGCGATCGAACGGTCGAAATCGCCCGCGAGCATCTGGCGCTCGCTCGAGATAACCGCGCCGTCCAGCTTCTCGGCATAGCGCTGCATGATGTCGAATTCGACCAGGCCGAGGCGGTTGATCGCGCTGGTCAGGCGAACGATGCGTTCGGCGTCGCCCTTGCAAGCCGCGACGACATATTCGATCGTCAGCCGCTGGCTTTCGGCCATGCACGACATGACCGAGGCGAGCGACAGCTTGACCCGCCGCGCCATATGCGTGTTCTGGCAGGCGATCGTCGCGACCTCCTGGCCCGCGGGGTCGCTGTATTTGAGCGCCGTGTGGCGCGCGCTGCCGCGGACATAGGCGTCGTAGAGCTCGCCCTCCACCGGGCGATCGACCGAGGGAAGCGCGTTGAACGCGTCCCAATAGGCGCGCGCGATATCCTCCTCACGCCCGGCGATGATCGCCTCGATCTCGGCCGCGTTTGCGACGAGCCGCCCGTCGAGGTCGTAAAAGGGAAAGCGATCCGCCATCAGCACGGGATCGATCTGCTGCTTATGAATCGGATTTTCCTTCACCATGACCCTGCTTCCCTGACCATATGATGGGCGTGCGAGTCTGGCGCTCGCGATCGTCCGTGACACTTGGAACCGATATGCGGGGAAGGTGGTAAAAGCGGTGTTAACCAGCGCCGGTAATTTCAGCGCGCGGCGTCCGGGCGCACCGGATAGCCCTCGAACGCCTTGATCGTCCGGAGCGCGAAGGCGCTGTGCATCGCGGCGACGCCCGGCAGGCGCGACAGGCAGTGGCGGTGCAGCCGGTCGAAGTCGGCGACGCTGCGCGCCGCGACGCGCAGACGATAGTCCGACGCCCCCGACAAGAGCTGGCATTCCAGTATTTCATCGAAGCTTTTGACCGCGCTTTCAAAGGCGGTCAGCGACTCCTCGCTCTGCGAGGTGAGGGTGATATCGACGAAGACATCGAGCCCCATGCCGATCGCTTCGGGATCGAGCCGCGCGGCATAGCCCGTGATGATCCCGGCCGCTTCCAACGCGCGAATGCGGCGATGACAGGCCGAGGGCGACAAGCCGACCCGATCGCCCAGTTCGGCGACGGGCTTGGGGCCGTCGCGTTGCAGCAGGTCGAGCAGCTTCGCATCGATTCGATCAAGCATATCGCGTATCCTGCCAGATCAGCGCAAAATTGTTGCATGATTATCGGAAAGCGAAAGAGAATATGCAAGCAAATCCCGGCCATTCGCTGTTATGTTTATCCGAAGGCTAAGGATGCCCGAAAAGGGGCCTCGCGGCCGCTGTATTTCGGAGAGCGAAAATGATCATCGGCACCCCCAAGGAAATCAAGAATCACGAATATCGTGTCGGCCTGACCCCCGAGAGCGCGCGCGAACTCGTCGCTCATGGCCACCGCGTGCTGGTGGAGACCGGCGCCGGCGAGGGCATAGGCGCGCACGATCGCTTCTATGTCGAAGCGGGCGCGGAAATCGTCCAGACCGCCGAGGACATCTTCGCGACCTGCGAAATGGTGGTGAAGGTCAAGGAACCCCAGCCGGTCGAGCGCGCGATGCTGCGCCCCGGGCAGATCCTCTATACCTATCTCCACCTCGCGCCCGATCCCGAGCAGACGCTGGACCTGATGAAGTCGGGCGCGGTCTGCATCGCCTATGAAACCGTCACCAGCCCGCACGGAGGCCTGCCGCTGCTGAAGCCGATGAGCCAGGTTGCGGGCCGCATGTCGATACAGGCCGGCGCGACCGCGCTCGAAAAGGCGCATGGCGGCCGCGGCGTCCTGCTCGGCGGCGTGCCGGGCGTTGCGCCGGGCAAGGTGTGCGTGATCGGCGGCGGCGTCGTCGGCTTCAACGCGGCGCAGATGGCGGCGGGCCTCGGCGCCGACGTCACCATCCTCGACCGCGATCCCGAAGTCCTCGAACGCGTCGGCACCTTCTTCGAGGCGCGCGCCAAGACGCGCTTCTCGAACCGCGCGAACCTTGCCGAATGCGTCGCCGAGGCCGACCTCGTCATCGGCGCGGTGCTGATCCCCGGTGCCGAAGCGCCGAAGCTCGTCACCCGCGACATGCTGAAGACGATGCGCCCCGGCTCGGTGCTCGTCGACGTCGCGATCGACCAGGGCGGCTGTTTCGAGACGAGCCACGCGACGACGCACGCCGACCCGACCTATGTCGTCGACGGCATCGTTCATTATGCGGTGGCGAACATGCCGGGCGCGGTCGCGCGCACCAGCACCTATGCGCTCAACAACGTCACGCTGCCGCACGCGCTCAGGATCGCCGACCTGGGCTGGAAAGACGCTTTGAAGCGCGACGTGCATCTTGCGCAGGGCCTGAACGTTTGGAATGGTAAGGTGACGTTCGAAGCCGTGGCCGAAGCGGTTGGAACGGACTATGTGCCTGTCGAGCAGGCACTCGCCTGAGAGCGCCTGACGAAAAGGACGTAAGCGAACGATGACCGACCAAGTGCCGCCTCCCCCGCACGACGAGGAAGAAGAAAATGAAGTGGTCCGCGCCGCGCGCGAATTGCGGGCGCAAAAGGAAGCCGCCGAGGCGACCGAAGCGGCCGACAAGGAGGCGGCGGTGAAAGCCGACAAGAAACGCGGCTGGAAAACCGCCGCGGCCGCGGGGATCGGCATCGGATCGGCGGCGGTCCTCGCGGCGCTGCTCTACGCGAACCGCGACAAGATCAGGTGATCAGGGTAGTTTGATCTCGCTGTCTTTGGGGTTGGTGAAACCATCGACGCCAAGCATCCAGATATCGCCGTCCGTCGTCATGACCGCGATGTCGACCGGAACGTTATAGCGGGCGAAATAGTGGATTTCGGTTGGCTGCGAGTCGAGGACGTGGCTGACGAAGAAGGCAGTCTTTTGCTGCATCTCGCCTTCTGGCCGCGTGTCTATGATCATGCAGCTTTTCAAGAAAGGTCGCCAAGATTCGACCTTTCCGTCGGCGCCGATCGTAAAGCGATAATGACCGCCGAGGGGGAATACGCCTGCTGTTTTCGATGCCGACATGATATAAGCTTGGATGCGGTCATGCTCGTCGGGGGGCAGAACGATGGAGTTGGGGTTGGCCTCGGTACAAAGGCCGAGTCGTTTCTTGGCGAAGCGCGCAGCGGCGGCATCGCGCGCGTCGACGAGTCGGTTGGCGAGCGGGGAGAGGTTGGTGTCGGCTCCCTTGGGGACCAATCCGCCCTCGATCACTGTCGATCCCCGGACGACGTAGCGGAGAACGGCGTAGCGCGGGCCTTTGCGCTGCGCGAAATAGGTGACCAGCAGCGTGTCACCGGCATGGGGTTCGACCACCCAACCGCGAAGGTCGGGATAATCGTCGACCCTGATGGCGGCCATCAACGCATCGGTGCTGTGCCACGCTGCCTGATCGTAACGATAAAGGAGTCTGCCGCGTTCCATTGCTTCGGCGTTCGCCGATTTTTCGGCTTCCGTCACCTTGGCCGAGGCTAAGGGACTGATGATCGCCGCTGCCAGCAGCGTGACGAAAGCCGTCAATTTGTGCATCGGATGCTCCCCCTGCAGATGAGCGTCGCAAATATCGCCCCAAGGCGCAAGAATGGTCGCTAAGCAATTGCATATCGCGGCGGGAACGCTTAACCCGCGCCCATCGACCGACAGAGTCAGGAAACGGGGCTGATATGGCTGGCAACAAACCGAGCGCACGGCCGCTCTCGCCGCACCTTCAGGTGTATAAATGGTCGCCTTCGATGGCGGTCTCGATCTTTCACCGGGTGACCGGCGACGGGCTGGCGATCGTCGGCGCGCTGATGTTCCTCTGGTGGCTCGGCGCTATTGCGGCGGGGCCCGAGGCCTATGCGGCCTTCGTCGCCTGCGTCTGGAAGGACCCCGCCGGCGACCCGTTCCATCTCGTTACCAATATCCTTGGCAAGATCGTGCTCGTCGGCCTGACCTGGGCCTTTTTCCAGCACCTCTTCTCCGGCCTGCGCCACTTCGTGCTCGACGCGGGCGCCGGCTATGAACTCAAGACCAACAAGCTCTGGTCGACCCTCGTTTTCGTCGGTGCGATCCTCGCGACCGCCGCAACCTGGCTCTATCTGATGGCGGAGACGCTCAATGGGTAATGGTACACGTCTCGGCCGTGTTCGCGGGCTCGGCTCGTCGCATCACGGCAGCGCCCACTGGCTGCAACAGCGCCTGACCGCGCTCGGTAACATCCTGCTCGTCACCTGGTTCTTCGTCTCGTTGATCCGCCTGCCGCTCGGCGATCATGGCGCGGTCCATCGCTGGGCATCGAATCCGACGGTCGCACTGGCGCTGATACTACTCGTCGTCAGCGTCTTCTGGCACTTCCGCCTCGGCCTCCAGGTGATGATCGAGGATTATGTCCATGGCGAAGCGACGCGCCTTCTGTCGCTCGTTATCCTGAACTTCTACGCGATCGGCGGCGCCGCTTTCGGCATCTTCGCCATTGTCCGCATCGCGCTTGCGCCCGCCGCCGGGCTCGCTCCGGGGGGTATGTAAAATGACCGAAGCCTACAAGATCATCGACCACGTCTATGACACCGTCGTCGTCGGCGCCGGCGGCTCCGGCCTGCGCGCCACGATGGGCAGCGCCGAGGCCGACCTCAAAACCGCCTGCATCACCAAGGTTTTCCCGACGCGCAGCCACACCGTCGCGGCGCAGGGCGGCATCGCCGCCTCGCTCGGCAACAACAGCCCCGACCATTGGCAGTGGCATATGTACGACACCGTCAAGGGGTCCGACTGGCTCGGCGACCAGGACGCGATCGAATATATGGTGCGCGAGGCGCCCGCCGCGGTCTACGAACTCGAACATGCCGGCGTGCCCTTTTCCCGCAATCAGGACGGCACGATCTACCAGCGCCCGTTCGGCGGCCATATGCAGAATATGGGCGAAGGCCCGCCGGTGCAGCGCACCTGCGCCGCGGCGGACCGCACCGGCCATGCAATGCTCCACGCGCTCTATCAGCAGTCGCTGAAATATGACGCGGACTTCTTCATCGAGTATTTTGCGCTCGACCTGATCATGGAAGATGGCGTGTGCCGCGGCGTGGTCGCGCTGTGCATGGAGGATGGCAGCATCCACCGCTTCCGCTCGCAGGCGGTCGTGCTCGCGACCGGCGGCTACGGCCGCTGCTATTTCACCGCGACCTCGGCGCACACCTGTACCGGCGACGGCGGCGGCATGGTGCTGCGCGCGGGCCTGCCGCTGCAGGATATGGAGTTCGTCCAGTTCCACCCGACCGGCATCTATGGCGCGGGCGTGCTGATCACCGAAGGCGCGCGCGGCGAGGGTGGCTATCTCACCAACTCCGAGGGCGAGCGTTTCATGGAACGCTATGCTCCCTCGGCGAAGGATCTCGCGTCGCGCGACGTCGTCTCGCGCTCGATGGCGCTCGAAATCCGCGAAGGGCGCGGCGTCGGTCCGCACAAGGACCATATCTATCTGCACCTCGATCACATCGATCCCGCGGTGCTGGCGGAACGCCTTCCGGGCATCACCGAAAGCGGCAAGATTTTTGCCGGTGTCGACCTGACGCGCCAGCCGCTCCCGGTCGTGCCGACGGTCCATTATAATATGGGTGGCATTCCCTGTAATTATCATGGCGAAGTCGTGACGCTCGGCAAGGATGGTCCCGATACTGTCGTCCCCGGCCTGTTCGCGGTCGGCGAAGCGGCCTGCGTGTCGGTCCACGGCGCGAACCGCCTCGGCTCGAACAGCCTGATCGATCTCGTCGTGTTCGGCCGCGCTACGGGTCACCGTCTCAAGGAAATCATCACCCCCGGCGCCGCGCAGCCCGCGCTGCCGAAGGACAGCGCCGATCTTGCGCTCGCGCGTCTCGACCATTTCCGCAACGCGAACGGCGGATCGCCGACGGCCGAGGTCCGCACCGAGATGCAGCGTGCCATGTCGCAGCACGCAGCGGTATTCCGGACCGACGAACTGATGGCCGAAGGCAAGGACAAGCTCGCCAAAACCTATGAGCGGATGAACGACATCCACGTCACCGACCGCAGTCTGATCTGGAACACCGACCTGATCGAGACCCTCGAACTCGACAATCTGATCGCGCAGGCGACGGTGACGATGCATTCGGCGTATAATCGCAAGGAAAGCCGCGGCGCTCACGCGCACGAGGATTTCCCGAACCGCGACGACGCGAACTGGATGAAGCACACGGTCAGCTGGTTCGACGGCTGGGGCGGCAAGGGCGGCGGCGTTCGCCTCGATTACCGTCCGGTCCACGAATATACGCTGTCGGACGACGTCGACTATATCAAGCCAAAGGCGCGCGTTTACTGATGCGGGCGAAGACTGTCGCGGGCATTGTCGCAATGCTCGCGGCGGTCTGCTCTTTTGGCGCCGCGGCGTGGCAGTCGAGGGCGGAAGCTTCCGTCGATGCGCAGGCGCTGATCGCCCTCACTCGGGAAACGCGGGCGACTTATATGGTCGTTTCCTCCAACTTGGTCTTTCGCCCGGACGGGACCACGGTTCGCGAATGGTCCGCTGAATTCCACGACGGCATCCTTCACCGTGTCGAAACGCCGCGCGACCGAATAGTCGCCGATTGCGAGGCGATGACCGGCATCCACCTCAACGTCGCGACCGTCCAGATCGACGAGGAGCCGTGGGTGGCGCGCGCGGCCTGCGGCGTGCAGGCCAATTCCACGATGTTGTCGGCAAGGCTCGGCGGTGTGCGGCAGACGCGGTTCGGGCCAGCGACACACCTCGTCATCATCGACGGGACCGATATTCGGACCTACGACGTCGCGCCTGACGGCGCATTGATCGGCGCCACGATTACCGGCCGTGACGGGAAGAAGAAGCTGGTGATGCGGGCGATATATTATGCGTCCAAGGTCGCCGACGGGATATTCTCCGCGACCTCGCTCGGGCGGAGTGCGGTGCCCGCGCATTTGCAGGAGCAGCCGAAGCCGTAGCCAGAGGCTAGGTATCGCTACCGAAGATGCTCCTCACCGGATCGAGGTCGGAGAAGGGCTTGTCGACGGCCTGACCCATCAACCACAGCTTGTGACAGGCGATGGCAAAGAACATGATCGCGATCGTCCAGACGATGATCGTCTTGATCGTTTTCCAGCGCTGGGCTTCGTAAGCCGCCAATGCGCGCGCCTTGTGGTCGATACCCAGCTCGCCCTCGAACTCGGCGACCAGCTGCGCGCGGCGGGTACGCGAAATATTACCGAGACTCGCGGCTTGCGTATCATTGTGCGTGCGGCGATTCGCCATGTCAGTACCTGCGGTCCCTACAGTCCTGCATCCAGCCATAGGGGCGAGCCCCTGATAAAGGGTTAACCCGCCGGTGGGGATGCGATCAGTCGAGAGCTACGCCGATCAGCTTTATGCGCGCCGATGTACCGCGAAGCAGCGTGAGGTCGCGCCGCGGACGATCCAGCGCGGCGGCGAGCAGCGCGAGCACCGCGTCGTTCGCGGCGCCATCGGCGGGCGGCGCGGTGACGCGGAGCTGAACCCTGCCATCGACGATCTTCACCTCGTCGCGGCTGGCGCCGGGCGTCACGCGGACGTCCAGCCGCCCCGACGCCGCAAGCGTTCGCAGCGTCGCAGTCAGCGCGGGATCGGGGCGATATTTCAGACGGTGACGACCAGCTTGCCGACCGCGCTGCGATCGGCGAGTTTCGCGATCGCCTTGCCGCCGTCGGCGAGGCTGTAGGTCCCGGTCACGCGCGGCTGGATCTTGCCCTGTTCCCAAAGCTGGAACAGCCGCGCGATATTCGCCCGGTTGCGCGCGGGCTCGCGCGCGACGTAAGCGCCCCAGAACACTCCGGCGACGTCGCAGCTCTTGAGCAGCGTCAGGTTGAGTGGCAGGCGTGGGATGCCGGCGGGGAAGCCGACGACGAGGTAGCGGCCCTCCCACGCGATCGAGCGCAGCGCCGGCTCGGCATAGTCGCCGCCGACCGCGTCATAGATGACGTTCGCGCCACCCGGACCGACGGCCTCCTTGAACCTGTTCGCGAGTTCCTTCGACTGATCCTTGTCGAACGGCTGGCGGCCATAGACGACGACCTCGTCGGCGCCGGCCTGACGGGCGATCTCGCCCTTTTCCTCGCTCGACACGCCCGCGACGACGCGCGCGCCGAACGCCTTGCCCAGCTCGACCGCCGCGATGCCGACCCCGCCCGACGCCCCGAGGACGAGCAACGTGTCGCCTTCCTGGATGTGACCGCGATCTACGAGCGCGTGGATGCTGGTGCCATAGGTCATCAGCAGCGAGGCACCTTCGGCGAAATCATGCGCTTCGGGCAGGTGGTAGACATTGTGGACGGCGACGGCGACGGCTTCGGACATGCCGCCGTTGCCGCAGCCCGCGATCACCCGGTCTCCGACCTTGAATTCCGTGACACCTTCGCCAACTTCCGCAACCAGCCCCGCAACCTCGCCGCCGGGGGCAAAGGGGCGTTCGGGGCGGAACTGATATTTATCCTCGATGATCAGGACGTCGGGGAAGTTGACGGCGCAGGCCTTCACGTCGATCACGATCTGGCCCTTGCCCGCGGTCGGGCGCGGCAGGTCGCCCAGCGTCAGCGTTTCGGGGCCGCCGGTTGCGGTCGACAAGAGAGCCTTCATCATCTTCTCCTCTTCTTCGTGGTGGAGCGGGCCGGTGCTGTTACCTCATACAGTCGCGGGGCGCATCCATGGCCGGTCGACGTCGAGCTGCTTTTCATAGGCATCGATCGCTGCGTCGCTCTTTTCGGTCAGCGAAATCTCGTCGAGCCCTTCGAGCAGGCACATCTTGCGGAACGGGTCGATGTCGAAGGTGAAGCGGTCCTGATATTGGGTCGTCACCGTCTGATGCTCGAGATCGACGAAGACCGGATCGGTGGTTGCAACCTCCATCAGTCGGTCGATCGCCGCTTGCGGGAGGACGACGGGCAGGATGCCGTTTTTCACCGCATTGCCCGAGAATATGTCCGAATAGCTGGGAGCGATCACGACGCGAATGCCGAGATCACCGAGCGCCCATGCGGCATGCTCGCGGCTCGACCCGCACCCGAAATTGTCGCCCGCGATCAGGATCGGCGCGCCCTTGAACTCGGCGCTATCGAAGATATTGTCGGGGTCCTTGCGGATCGCCTCGAACGCGCCGCGTCCCATCCCCTCGCGCGTGGTTGTCTTCAGCCAATGCGCCGGGATGATGACGTCGGTGTCGACATTCTTGAGCCCGAAGGGGATCGCGCGGCCTTCGACCTTGTCGAGCGGGGTCATGCCATGAGCTCCCTGACGTCGGTGAGTTTCCCGGTTACCGCCGCCGCGGCCGCCATCGCGGGGCTGACGAGGTGCGTGCGAGCGCCCGGTCCCTGGCGCCCGACGAAATTGCGGTTGCTGGTGCTGGCGCAGCGTTCGCCGGCGGGCACCTTGTCGGGGTTCATCGCGAGGCACGCTGAACAGCCGGGCTCGCGCCATTCGAGGCCGGCGTCGGTGAAGATGCGGTCGAGCCCCTCGGCCTCGGCCTGCGCCTTCACCAGCCCCGAGCCGGGGACGACGATCGCCCAGCGGACGTTGGCGGCCTTTTTGCGGCCCTTCACGATCGCGGCGGCGGCGCGCATATCCTCGATCCGGCTGTTGGTGCAGCTGCCGATGAAGATATTCTCGATCGGGACCTCGCGCATCGGCGTTCCGGGTTCGAGACCCATATAGGCGAGGGACTTGGCCGCAGCGACCCGCTTCGACGGATCGGCGAAGCTCGCGGGATCGGGAACGGTGCCGGTGATCGGCACGACATCCTCGGGGCTGGTGCCCCACGTCACGCTCGGCGCGATGTCGGCGGCGTCGATCACGACCACCTTGTCATAGGTCGCGCCTGGATCGGTCGCGAGGCTCTTCCAGTAAGCGACTGCGGCATCCCAGTCAGCGCCCTTTGGCGCATAGGGACGGCCCTTGAGATAGTCGAACGTCACATCGTCTGGGGCGATCAGCCCGGCGCGTGCGCCGCCCTCGATCGCCATGTTGCTGACGGTCAGCCGACCCTCGATGCTGAGAGCGCGGATCGCGCTGCCGGTATATTCTATGACATGGCCGGTCCCGCCGGCGGCCCCGATGGTGCCGGTGATGTGGAGGATGATGTCCTTCGCGGTGACGCCGGGGCCGACCTCGCCCTCGACGCGCACTTCCATCGTCTTCGACGGCTGGAGCAGCAGCGTCTGGGTCGCGAGCACATGCTCGACCTCGCTCGTCCCGATTCCGAAGGCGAGAGCGCCGATGCCGCCATGGCACGCGGTGTGGCTGTCGCCGCAGACGATCGTCGTGCCCGGCAGCGAAAAGCCCTGTTCGGGACCGACGACATGAACGATACCCTGTTCGGGCGCGGTCGCATCGATATAGCGGATGCCATATTCGGGCGCGTTCTTTTCGAGCATCGCGAGCTGCGCCGCGCTTTCGGGGTCGGCGATCGGAAGCTTGTCTCCGTTGGCGTCGAGTCGCGCGGTCGTTGGCAGATTATGGTCGGGCACCGCCAGCGTCAGGTCGGGACGGCGCACCGCGCGCCCGCTCGCGCGTAAGCCCGCGAACGCCTGGGGGCTGGTGACTTCATGGACGAGGTGGCGGTCGATGAAGATCAGGCAGGTACCGTCGGGACGCTGTTCGACGACGTGCGCGTCCCAGATTTTCTCATAAAGGGTGCGAGGCTGAGTCATGCGGGTTCACTTACGCGTGTGGCATAACAATGCAAGCGAGTGGCCATCGAAAACGCAATTTTCGGTCGCGTACTTCTCTTCGTTCTCACTCCCGACTTGACGGGGGGCCATGCTCCGGCGGTTGGGTGAATGCCGGATCAAGTCCGGCATGACGAAAGAGTGAAGCTGGTCTCACGCAAGCAACAAGCTTATAATCCCCACATGTCGACGCCCGCCATCATCCTTCTTGTGCTTGCTACCGTCGTGGCGATGGAGGGCGTCGCCTGGGCGAGCCATAAATATGTCATGCACGGTTTCGGCTGGGCGTGGCACCGCGACCATCACGAGCCGCACAGCAATTTGCTCGAAAAGAACGACCTCTTCGCGATCGTCGGCGCGGCGATGAGCATCTCGATGTTCGCCGTCGGCAGCCCTCTGATCATGGGCGCAGATGCGTGGGAGCCGGGGACGTGGATCGGGCTTGGCATCCTCTTCTACGGGATCATCTACACGCTCGTGCACGACGGGCTGGTCCACCAGCGCTATTTTCGCTGGGTGCCGCGGCGTGGCTATGCGAAGCGGCTGGTGCAGGCGCACAAGCTCCATCACGCCACGATCGGCAAGGAGGGCGGGGTCAGCTTCGGCTTCGTCCTCGCGCGCGACCCGGCAAAGCTGAAGGCCGAACTCAAGGCGCAGCGCGAAGCCGGGATCGCGGTGGTGCGCGAGGCGCTGGTCGACTAGGCCGTCCGGTAATCCGCCGTAATCACGCCCGCCGCCGCCAGTTCCGCCTCATGGCTTTCCTCGCGCCAGCTTTCGGCGAGCGCTTGTCGCTCCCATTCGATCATCGCCGGATGCGCCAGCATATGGTCGACCCACGTCTGCCCGGTCCCGACGTCGAGGCCGTAGGTGCGGATGCGGAAGGCGACAGGAGCGAAGAAGGCATCGACCGCGCTAAAGCTGTCGCCTGCGAGCCATGGTCCGCCGAAGCGCGCGAGACCTTCCTCGAACAGTTCGCGGATGCGGGCGACGTTGCCGCGCAGCGCATCGGACATCGGTTTCGGCGTGACGCGCACTCCGACATTCATCGTGCAATCGTTGCGAAGCGCCGAAAAACCGCTGTGCATCTCGGCAACCGCGCACTGCGCGCAGGCGCGGGCGTCGGGATCGGCGGGCCATACACCAGCGTGGCGGTCGGCGAGATAGAGGGTGATGCCGAGCGAGTCGTGCAGGGTGCGTCCCTCGTGCAGCAGCGCGGGTACCTGTCCGGTCGGCGAAAAGCTCCGGAAGGCGTCATAGTTCACGGGCTTGGCGAAGGGCTCGATCCGGTCCTCGAACGGAACGCCCAGCGCCTTCATCAACACCCAAGGCCGCAGCGACCAGCTCGAATAATTGCGGTTGGCGGTGATCAGCACATACATGCTTCGCGCTCCTGTCCGACGATGGAGGAGCGCGCCTGATACACAGGCAGCCCGTGGGGGAGCAAGAGCGCTTACCCTTCCGGCGTCTCGGTGGACGGTTGCGGCGCGGGGGCCGAGCCCTTCTGTGGCGGCAATTTGCTGAGGTCGAGCCAGCCGGCGTCGGCGCGGTTGTGATAGCTGTCGATCGCCGCGAAGGGGATGCGGAACGGGAAGCCCCAGTCGCTGTTCCACAGGGCGACGACACCCGTCCGCGTCGCCGGCTCGAAAATCAGCGTCGAGCGATAGCCCGAAACCGCGCCGGAATGGCCCTCCAGCCGATGGCCGTCGTACGTGAAGCGCCGCCAGCCCAGACCGTAACCCGCGTCCGAAATGGCTTGGCGCAGGGGGCCGCCATAGAGGCGCGCCGTCGCGACGCGGGGATTGTGCGCGATCTGCAACACGGCGCCGGGCAGCACGTCGGGGCGCATGCCCATCATCGCCCGCATCCACGTGGCGAAATCGACGATATCGCTCTCGACGCCTGCTGCCGCGGGAACATGCCAATAGGCTTCCTTGAGCGGAAGCACGTGGCGGCCACGGTGTGGCTTCGCCCAATCCCGCGCATCCGTCAGATGCTTCATCCCATAGCCCGCGCTGACCATGCCGAGCGGGCGGAACAACAGCGATTCGACGGCGTCGGAGAACGGCTCGCTGGCGGCCTTGCCCAATATCTCGCTCGCTGCATCGAACGCGACATTCTGATAGGTGTGGCAGGTGCCGGGTTCGCATTGCAGCGGCGCGGTGATCAGGCTCGCGCGCAGTGCGCGGGGATCCTGGCCTTGCTCCAGCTTGTCGTCATAGGCGTTTCGCGTCAGGCCGGTGCGCTGCGAAAGCAGGTCGGCCAGCGTCACGTGCGACTCTGCGCCGCCCGGCAGGCGCAGCGACGTGTGCCAATCGGCGACCGGACGATCAAGATCGACCGCGCCGCGCTTGGCCAGCGTCGCCGCCAGCACACCCGTAGCGGTCTTGGAGACCGACGCCCATCGAAAAAGCGTCTGCGCAGTGACCGGGGCGCCGGTCGATGCGTCGGCAACGCCATAGGTGCGAACGAAGCTGAGCTTGCCGTCCTCGACCACCGCCACCGCGAGTCCCGCCATTTCGGGCCGCTGCGCGAGCGCCGCGAGCTGCTGGTCGAGCGCGCGATAGTCGATTCGACCCCGCCATTCGGCGGGCGTGTCGGGCAGCTTTTCGGGCGTCCTGATCGGGATGGCGACGCTGGCGAGCGGATGATTCCCGCCAGAGGCACGAAGACCGAACCAGCCCGTCAGTCCCAGCGCGACGATCGCGATAAGAGCAACGACGACCCGGGATGCGACTTTTTTATTGGATGGCGACCTCATATGCGGCCGTGGTCTTAGCGGCGACTTCTTCCGCCGTCACCCCCGGCGCGAGTTCGATCAGCCTGAACGGGCTGGAATGATCGTCGCGTTTGAACACCGCGAGGTCGGTGACGATCATGTCGACGACATTCTTGCCGGTCAGCGGCAGCGTGCAGGTAGGGATGAACTTTGCGCTGCCGTCCTTGGCGGTGTGTTCCATCACGACGATGATCTTCTTGACCCCGGCGACGAGATCCATCGCGCCGCCCATGCCCTTGATCATCTTGCCGGGCACCATCCAGTTTGCGAGATCGCCGTTCTCCGCGACCTCCATTCCGCCTAGCACAGCGAGGTCGATATGACCGCCACGGATCATTGCAAAGCTCTGTTCCGATCCGAAATAGGCCGTCTGCGGCAGTTCGCTGATCGTCTGCTTGCCCGCATTGATCAGGTCGGGGTCCTCGTCGCCCTCGAGGGGGAAGGGGCCTATGCCGAGCATGCCGTTCTCCGACTGCAAGGTCACCGTCATCCCCGCCGGCACATGGTTGGCAACCAGCGTGGGAATGCCGATGCCGAGGTTGACATAATAGCCGTCCTCAAGTTCCCGCGCGGCGCGCGCCGCCATGTCGTCGCGGGTCCAGCCCTTGGTGTCGTCGGCCATTATTTCAGCTCCCATTGCTTGTCGGAGGGGAAGATGTCGGCGAAGCCGCCGCGGATCGACGGGCCATAGACGGGGTTCGACAGCAGGAACCAGCCACGCCCCCACAGCTCCGCGACCGGTCCGCTGGTTGCGAGCGCCTTGCGCGCCTCGACCGACAGCTCGCGCGCGTTGAACGCCTGTGCGAAATCGCCGAGCTGGTCGCCGCCCATCGCGATCACGCAATAGCGCGAGGCGATCAGCGCGCGGCGGCCGTCCTTGCTCGCACCGTCGGGGGTGTCTCCCATCAGGAACAGCGTTTCGCCATGCCTGAAATCGCCGAGCCCCGCGGCGCGCAGCGTGTCCTCGCTGCCCTTCGCATTGGCGGCGGTACGGTTGGTGTTGACGATCACCGTGACGCCGGCGGAGCGCATCACATTCACCGCGTCGATGACGCCGGGCATCGCGACCGCCTTGCCGGCGCCGGTCTTTTCCCACTGGTCCCAGACAGCCGGATCGAAATCCCTCTGCTGCTCGGCGAAATAGCGCATGGCGCCAATGTTCCAGATCAGCGTTTCATCGGCATCGAACACCGCCGCGAGCGGCTTGTCGCCGCAATCGTCGAAGCGCGGCGCCGCGAGCGTCGATCCCTCGGCGAGCACGACCTGCCTGTGCGGCGCGGCAGAAATGGCGACCGAGCGGACGTAGGCCGCGAGCGCGCGATAGACTTGCGCCGATGCGACCGCGCCCTCGGCCGAACCATAGAGCCATTGCTGGGTCGCGGGGGGCGAAGAGGGAGTCGGCTTTTCGCCCACTTGCGAGGCGAGGACATCGGCGCTGAGCGGCTTGGGGGTGGTATGGGTGGAGGCACAGCCCGCGAGTAGCAGGCCGGCGGCAAAGACGAGCCCGCGCATCACGCTGCCTCGCGCGGGCGCACAGTGCGAAACTCGATCTTCTTGTCATAGGGCGCGCCGACGATCAGGCGCTTCACATAAATGCCGGGCAGATGGATCGCGTCGGGATCGAGGCTGCCCGTCGGGACGATTTCCTCGACCTCTGCGACGCAAATCTTTGCCGCGGTCGCCATGGGCTGGTTGAAGTTGCGCGCGGTCTTGCGGAAAATGAGGTTGCCGCTCTCGTCGGCCTTCCATCCCTTGATGATCGCGAGGTCGGCGAAGATGCCGCGTTCGAGGATATAGTCCTGCCCGTCGAACGTCTTCACTTCCTTGCCCTCGGCGACGAGCGTGCCGACGCCGGTCTTGGTGTAGAAGCCCGGAATGCCTGCGCCGCCGGCGCGGCAGCGTTCGGCGAGCGTGCCCTGCGGGCAGAATTCGACCTCGAGCTCACCCGCCAGATATTGCCGTTCGAACTCCTTGTTCTCCCCGACGTAGGACGAGATCATCTTCTTGACCTGCCGCGTACGGAGCAGCTTGCCGAGCCCTTCGCCGTCGATGCCGGCGTTGTTACTGGCGATCGTGATGTCCTTGGTCCCCGCGTCGCGGATCGCGTCGATCAGCCGTTCGGGGATGCCGCACAGGCCGAAACCGCCCGCGCAGATATGCATGCCGTCGAATAGGAGGCCGTCGAGCGCGGCTGCTGCGTCGGGATATTGCTTGTTCGCCATGAAGAGCCTCCTTGCAGGATGTCGCGTGCGACATTGGCGCATTTGATCCATCAATTCTAATTGTTCGATTTTTGGATTATGCATAAGCAATGTCTATCAGTCGCATCTCACTCTATCATCTCGAAACCCTGCTCTGGATCGACCGGCTCGGCACCTTCTCGGCCGCCGCCGAGCGGCTCAACACGACGCAGCCCGCAGTGTCGGCGCGCATGCGCGAACTCGAGCAGCGGCTCGGTACGGCGCTCTTTCATCGCGACGGCCGCGGCATGTCGCTCACCGCGGCGGGACGCAAGCTCGTGCGCGACTGCGATCCGCTTCTCCGCGACATGCAGGTCGCGCTGCTGGGCAGCGGCGGCTTCGCCGAAGCGAGCGGCGTTGTACGGATCGGAGCGGGCGAAATTGCCGCGGCAAGCTGCCTTCCCGCCTTCGTTGCCGAGCTTAAGGTCGAGATGCCGAATGTCGGGCTGGAGATCGAAATCGACCTGACTGCGAACCTGATCCAGCAATTGCTGACCGGCCGCACCGACATCGCCTTTGCCGCGGGGCCGATCGCCCATCCGGCGCTCAAGACCAGCCCGATCGGCGAGGTCGAACTCGTGTGGCTCGCGAGTTCCGCCGTCGCGATGGTCTTTGCGGCGGGCGATGCGAAGCTTCCCGTCTGGTCGCTCGCCAGCCATTCGCCGATCCACGGCCGGATGCGCGACGCGATACAGGCGTCGCGGATCGCGCAGAAATCGCTCAACCTCTGCAACAACGCGCGGACGATGATCGACATCGCGAAGGCCGGCGGCGGCATCGGCATTTTCCCGCGTCCCATGGTGCGCGAGGAAGTCGAGAGCGGAGCGCTGGTCGAGATAATGGGCATGCCGGCACTCGCGTCGGTCGAATTTCACGTCGCGATGCGCGTCTCCGACACCGAGCCCGTGCTGATGCAGATTTTCGACCGCGCGGCGAAGCTGAATCTTGCCGGGGTGTCAGCGTAAACGGGGCGGCGGGTGCCGACCTATCGCGGCCATATGATCCGCCCCATCGTCACGCGACAGGAAGGACTTATACATCCGCTTCCTCACCCGAAGCCGACGGAATTGAACGCTAGCGACTAATTCTGGCTGGTCGCTCCCAGCGTCGCTACCGGCTTCGGCGCAATCGCTTCCGCGGACACGACGCGCTTCGTGTCGCTCGAAGCGATCGCCTTTTCGAGTGCCGCGACCTGCGCACATTTGTCCTTGCACAGGCGCTGGGCCGTGGCGAGCCTCTCGCGCGCGAGTTCCAGCGCGCCCTTGTCGGCAAGTGCTTCGCCCTGCCCGGTCAGCGCGGTCAGGTCGTTGGGTTCGAGGAGCAGCGCCTCGCGATAGAGGCCGATCGCCTTGCCGGGCAACCCCTGCGCGCGCGCGACCTGCGCCATCGCGATGATCGCCGAACGATTGCGCGGATCGGCCGCGAGTGCTGATTCATAATAATCGACCGCGGCGTCGAGATCGCCCTTCGTCTGCGCCTCCTCGCCCAGCTTCTGCAGCAGGGTCGAGCGAGGCAGGATGTCGCTGTCAGCGCGCTGTGCGTCGGAGGCCACGGGCATGCTGGCAAGGATAAGACCGGCACCGAGAGCGAGGAAACTGACGCGCATCGCATTCTCCCATTTCTTTGTTCGGGGCGATGCTAACATGGTGCCGTCAGCCGTGCGAGAAAAAACCCGTCGCAGCCGTCGTGCGCCGGAGTCAGCAGGAAACCGCGCCCTGCGGCACGTCCGATGCCTGTCGGCAAATAACCATCGTCGGCTGTCCAGCCGGGATGCCGGTTCAGAAATTCGTCCACCTGGGCCCGCCCCTCGCGCGCGATGATCGAGCAGACAGCATAGAGGAGTTTGCCGCCCGGCGCCACTAGATCGGCACCGAGGTCGATCAGCTTCGCCTGATCGGCGAGATGACGGTCGAGACGCGCCGGCGTGAGCCGCCAGCGCAGTTCGGGACTACGCCGCCAGGTGCCGCTGCCCGAGCAGGGCGCATCAACGAAGACATGCGTCGCCTTGCCCCGCCAGTCCGCCAGCATATCGGCCTCCTGCCCCGGGTTGAGCAGGCGCGTTTCGATGCGCGTCGCGCCTGCACGCTCGGCCCGCGGAGGAAGCTGCCGGAGCCGCGCGCGATTGGTATCGCAGGCGAGAATATCGGCGCCGTTCGAGGTCAGCGACGCGATTGCGAGCGTTTTGCCGCCGCCTCCCGCGCAGAGGTCGACGATCGCCCGCTCCGGCGCGCCGCCGAGCGCGGCCGACGCATATTGGCTTGCCGCGTCCTGCACCTCGAACTGCCCCTCGGCGTAGGCGGGATGCTGCGCCGCCGCCGTTTCGGGCGGCAGGCGCCAGCCGTCTTCGGCGCCGGGGATCGGTTCGCCATCGGGGAACAGCGCCGCGAGGTCGTCGCGGGTCGCCTTGAGGCGGTTGGCGCGCAGATCGAGCGGAGCGCGGGCCAGCATGATCCCGTGCTCGTTCGCGCCAACCAGCGGGTCGAAGAGATCGATCAGGGTCTGCGCGGCAATACCGGTTTCGGCGCGGGGTTCGTCGGGCCCGATGGGTGCGGGGCCATAGGGCGAGCCGTCGAACAGGGCGGCGAGTTCGGGGTCGGTATCGGCGAGCGTAAGCATGGCGGCGCGGCCCGACGTCGGCGCCGATCGCGCCGCGCGGATCGCATCATAGACATGCGCCCGGATCGCGCGGCGGTCCTTCGATCCTGCATAGCGGCGCGTGCGCATCGCTTCGGCGAAGATCGCATCGGCGGGCGCGCCCCCCTCGCGCGCCGATGCCGCGATGGCGTCGAGAATCTCGATCGCCGTCTGAATGCGCGCTGCCGGAGTCATCGGGCGGCCTCAGCCGACGGGATAGTTCGGCGCCTCGCGCGTGATCGCGACGTCGTGGACATGGCTTTCGCGCAGACCCGCGTTCGTGATGCGGACGAACTTCGCGCGCTCGCGCAAATCCTTGAGGGTGCGGCTGCCGGTATAGCCCATCGCCGCCTTCACGCCGCCGACGAGCTGGTGGATCACGTCCTTCGCGGCGCCCTTGAAGGGGACTTGGCCTTCGATACCCTCGGGAACCAGCTTCATCTGGTCCTTGATGTCCTGCTGGAAATAGCGGTCGGCACTGCCGCGCGCCATCGCACCCACGCTGCCCATGCCGCGATAGCTCTTGTACGTGCGCCCCTGGAACAGGAACGTCTCGCCCGGCGCCTCGGCCGTGCCGGCGAGGAGCGAGCCGACCATGACGCTCGACGCACCCGCCGCCAGCGCCTTGGCGATGTCGCCCGAGGTGCGTAGCCCCCCGTCGGCGATGACCGGGACGCCCAGCTTTTCCGCCGCCTCGACGCTGTCGAGGATCGCGGTGAGCTGCGGCACGCCGACGCCGGCGACGACGCGCGTCGTGCAGATCGAACCCGGACCGATGCCGACCTTCACCCCGTCGGCGCCGCAATCGACGAGCGCCTTGGTCGCATCGCCGGTCGCGACGTTGCCCGCGAGCACCTGAACGCGGTTCGAAAGCTTTTTGATCTTCTCGACCGTTGCGCCAACACCCCTGCTGTGGCCGTGCGCGGTGTCGACGACGATCAGGTCGCATTCGGCGTCGAGCAGCGCCTCGGCGCGTTCGATCCCGCTGTCGCCGGTATTGGTCGCCGCGGCAACGCGCAGGCGGCCGTTCGCGTCCTTGGTCGCATCGGGGAAGTTGACCGCCTTTTCCATATCCTTGACCGTGATCAGCCCGATACAGCGATAATCGTCATCGACGACGAGCAGCTTTTCGATGCGGCGCTGGTGGAGCAGCTTGCGCGCCTCGTCCTGCCCGACGCCGGGTCGCACGGTAGCGAGATTTTCGGCAGTCATCAGTTCGCGCACCGGCTGGCCGGGATTGTCCGCAAAGCGGACGTCGCGGTGGGTCAGGATGCCGACGAGCTTGCCGCCGGGCTCCACGACCGGAATGCCCGAAATCTTGTGCTGGTCCATCAGCGCGGTGGCATAGGACAGCGGCGCGTCGGGCGTGATGGTGATCGGGTTGACGATCATCCCGCTTTCGAAGCGTTTGACCTGCCGCACCGCGGCCGCCTGTTCCTCGATGGTGAGGTTGCGATGGAGCACGCCGATGCCGCCGATTTGCGCCATCAGGATCGCCATGTCCGCTTCGGTCACCGTGTCCATCGCCGAGGAGAGGATCGGAATATTGAGGCTGATCTCACTCGTGAGCCGGGTCGAAAGGATAGCGTCGGAGGGAAGAATGTCCGATGGCCCCGGCACCAGCAGCACGTCGTCGAAGGTCAGGCCGGTGATGATTTCCATGGGTGCCACTTTCTGGTGCTGGCGGCGCCTGCCCGCGATTTCGGGGCGGCACACGCGACTCGTTTGGTGGCGGCCCATGTAACCAGTCGGGCGCGCGGGCGCCAGTGGGGGAAGCACGAATATTTCGCGGACGGTCGCGACAGCGAGGTCGGACAATTAGCGAACGGTTGAGACCTTTCACTCCCCCCTGGGGCTGCGCGACAGGGTGCGTCAATATCATCGCTATGCAGACGAAAGCCGGAATGACGGGAGTTCGGCTGTCCCCATTCCACACCGAGCCGGCCATTCGCACGCCGGAGGAAATCCGGTCCTCAGGGCAGTTCCATCTCCAGCGCAGCCGACAGGTCGGCCAGCGCTTGCTCCCCGCTCGTCACCTTGATCGCGTGCATGCCGAGCTGGCTCGCCGGTTTGCAGTTGATGCCGAGGTCGTCGAGATAGATGCACGCGGACGGTTCGACGCCCAGCGCCTCGCACATCATCTGGTAGATGCGCGGATCGGGTTTGCGCACCCCCGCCTTGCTCGATTCGATGACGTGGTCGAACCGCGCCATGATGTCGGCGACCTCGTTTGCCGCTTCCTCGCTGCGCGTCATGCCCGCGCCGCGAATGCCCATCTTGCCGCCCGGGACATTGTTGGTGATGCAGCCGATGACGAAGCCCCTGGCCTTCAGCGTGTCGAGCGCCGCGACCATCGCGGGACGCACCGCGCCGGCGATGACGGCGAGCACATCTTCGCCGCGAAGCTCGTGCCCCAGCGCGCGGGCTTCTTCGGCGAACAGGCTGTCGAACGCCGCCGCGTCGATCTCGGCGCGTTCGAACTTCGCCCAGGCATTGTCGTCGGGATTTGCCGCATTGATGCGGCGCACCAGATCGCGCGGCAGCCCGCGTTCTTCTTCCAGTCGATTGAAGGCTTCGAAGGGCGAGGCGGTGATGACACCACCGAAGTCGAAGATGACGTGGGTATAGCGAGGCATGGCGCGGCTAGAGCGCAGATTGACGTTAACGTCAACCGGCCGTCAGGGTTCGACGACAATTCCCGCCTTGGGATCGGCGCGCCCCTCCAGCATTTCGCGGTAGGCGCCGAGCGCGCCCTCGCCGCCGCTGCGCTTGTCGATGCGCGCGAGGCGCGGCGCAACGTCCATGAAGCCCAGCCACGCTTCGGCGATCTTCTGTCCGAAGGCCGGACCGCCCCAGTCGGCGATCCGCTTCTGGCTGCGGCCGGGCGCGAAGAATCCCTGCCGCTCGGGACCGGGCAGCGTCGCCTCGCCCGCATCGGCATCCCAATGCGACTTGCCGACGATGATCGACGCCTTGAGATTATTTCCGAAATGGCTGTGTACTGCGCGCGTGACCGCGCCATTGCCCGCCATATCGACCAGCGCCGAGGGCGTGCCGGCATTCAGTGTCATGATGTCGTCATAGGCGATCACGCGGTCGTAGATCTGCTGCGCGTCGAGGTCGGCCACGTTGGCCTTGCTCGTCAGCCCGATCGTCTGCGGCCGGCTGCATTGCCGCTGTGCGAGCGAAAAGCCGAGCCCGATCGCGGTCTTGCTCGACGCGCTCGCGATCAGGATTTGTTCGGCGCCATAATCGCCCTCGTCCTCGAACTGGTCAGCGATCAGCCAGCCGGTCAGGAACAGGGGGTGGAACACCGGCCAATAATCATGGTCGGCGGCGCGATAGTCGTGCAGCGCCTCGATCCGCTGGTAATGATTATAGATCGGCGGCAGCGAGGTGCGACGCGGGGTCACGTCGGTGAAACCGCCCGGGCCGATATGGCCGGCGATCAGGACCGCCTCGCGCGCCATCGGATAATAGCCGTAGAAGCGGTCGCCGGGAGCGATACCGTCGGCGGCGCTTTCGGTCACCGTCGCGAACCCCCACACGGGCAAACGGCCGGGCTCGCCGCGTTCGGCGAAGAAATCCCAATAGCCCTGATCGTTACCGAACAGGCCGGCGGGTTTGCCGAACACCGCATAGGTGATGTTGTTCGCGGTCATCGCATAGCTGTCGAGCGTCACGCGGATCTGACCCGGCGCGAGCGGCACGGCGGGGTCGGCCACCAGCGTCGCCTTCGCAATGTCGTCGCGATCGATGTCGATTGCCCAACTCATGTCCGAACCCCTCCGATGATTTTCCCGCATCGCGGGACGGCACAAACGCTTGCCCGTGGCCACGCGACAATAGATAGTCTTGCAGATGGCAGAGGCCCTGACAATCGCGGTAAAGCGCATTTATGATGCGCCCGAGGCAGCCGACGGCGCGCGCTTCCTCGTCGACCGGTTGTGGCCGCGCGGCATCGCGAAGGAGCAAGCGGCGCTGGCGGCATGGCTGAAACCGCTGGCGCCGAGCAATGACCTTCGCCGCCGCTTCCACGGCGAAACGGCCGGATCGGACGAGGCGTGGGATGCGTTTCGTCTCGACTATTCCGCCGAACTCGACGCCGGGGGCGAGGAGCAAAGGGCTGCGCTGTTCGTGCTCGATGCCGCAGCAAGGACGGGACCTGTAACACTGCTCTACGCGGCAAGGGACGAAGCAAGAAACAACGCCGTCGCCCTGCGCGAATGGCTGGCGCGGCGCTAGGCGACCGCCCCGAACAACGATCCGATCGCGATAGTTGCGGCCATGGCCATCGCGCCCCAGAAGGTGACGCGGACGACCGGCCGCAGCATTGGAGCCTGTCCCACCTTTGCGCCCAGCGCACCGAGTATGGCAAGGAAAAGGAGCGACGCCGCCGACACCGTCCACGGCAGCGAGCCGCCACTGTCGAAGAATACCGTCGCGAGAGGCAGCGCTGCGCCGACGGTAAAGCTGGCCGCCGAGGCAAGCGCCGCCTGGATTGGACGCGCCGCCAGCTCGCTTGTCAGGCCGAGTTCGTCGCGCAAATGCGTGTCGAGCGCGTCGTGCTTGGTCAGTTGAACCGCGACCCGTTCGGCGAGCTCCCGATCGAGCCCGCGCTGTTCATAAATTTGCGTCAGCTCCTCCAGCTCGAATTCGGGATCGGCCGCGAGGTGGCGCCTCTCCAGCTCGATATCCGATTTCTCGGCGTCGGCCTGCGAACTCACCGACACATATTCGCCTGCCGCCATCGACATCGCGCCGGCGACGAGCCCCGCCGTCCCGGTGACGAGGATCGACGATTGCGACGCGCCTGCCGCCGCGACGCCTGCGATGAGGCTGGCGGTCGAGACGATACCGTCGTTCGCCCCCAGAATCGCGGCGCGCAGCCAGCCGACTCGCGTGACCGCGTGGGTTTCCTCGTGCATGCGGTTTCGGCCCCCTAATATTGCAGCTTCAGCCCCGGCCGCGCCCAGCGCGTTTTCACCAGCCGCCCGCTGCCCGACAGCGTCAGATAGGCGTCCTGCATATCGGCGCCGCCAAAGGCAATGTTGGTGGTGAAAATATCGTCGGTTTCGACGAACTCGACCAGTTCGCCCTCGGGCGAGACGACGCTGATCCCGCATTCGCCGATCGTCGCGACGCAGATGTTGCCGTTCGCCTCCATCGCGAGGCTGTCGAAGAATTTATAGCCGGCGGGGCGATAGAGCGGGATGCCCGGACCGCCGGGGCCGGCGGCATCGTCGACTTTGCCGGGGGCGATGATGTTGAACTTCATCAGGCGGCAGGTGTAGGTTTCGGCCGCATAGAGCGTGCTGCCATCGGGCGAGAGGCCGACGCCATTGGGGTTGTTCGACGGGAAGATGACTTCCTCGATGAAGCTGCCGTCGGCCTTGGCATAGAAGATGCCGACGATATCGTGGCAGCGCTTCGCATAGTCGACCTTGCCATGGTCGGTGAACCAGAAGCCGCCGTGGGTATCGAACATGATATCGTTCGGCCCGCGCAGGATCACGCCATGGTCGCCCGATTTGTAAAGGGTCTCGACCTCGCCGGTTTCGATATCGATCCGCTCAATCCGCCCGCCCGAATAATCGCTCGCGATGCCGTGCGGCGCCAGATAGCCGTTCGCCTCGACATAGTGGAAGCCGCCGTTGTTGCAGCAATAGAGCTTGCCGTCGGGGCCGATGGCCAGACCGTTGGGGCCGCCGCCGGGGGTCGCAACGACCTCCTTCCGGCCGCCGGGCCAGCAGCGCGTGATGCGCCCTTGTTCGATCTCGACGACGATGACGCTGCCGTCGTCCATTACGACCGGCGCCTCGGGGAAGCGCAATCCGTCGGCGATCAGTTCAAACTCGGCCATACCCTCTCCCTTGCTCTCGGCTCTTCGCTGTGCTTTGCGGCCATCATGCCCGTTCGTACGCTCTTCGCCACCAATTTTTACGAGGCCGACATCGGCTCCGCCGACCTGCTCGCGGAACTGGAGGAAAGCTGCCGCCTGTTCGCGGAAGAGGATGGCGCCGGGAAAGCATGGAGCCGCGAGCATGGGTACAAGGGCTATACCAGCTACGCGAGCCTCGGCGACCTGCCCGAGCGCGATCCGGCCTTTTACGACCTCAAACGCCTGCTCGACAAGGAAGTGAAGGCCTTCGCCAAAGCCTGCCATTTCGACCTCGCCAAGCCGCTGAAGCTCGACAGCCTGTGGGTCAATATCCTGAAACCCGGCGGTACGCACAGCGGCCATATCCATCCGCACAGCATCGTGTCGGGCACCTTTTATGTTACGGTTCCGCCGGGATCGGGCGCGCTGAAGCTGGAGGACCCGCGCCTCCCGATGCTGATGGCGGCGCCCGGGCGCACCGCCGATGCGCCCGAACATCAGCGCCCATTCATATACGCCGAGCCCGCTGCGGGCCGCGTCTTCCTGTGGGAAAGCTGGCTGCGCCACGAGGTGATGCCGCACAGCGGGAAGGGCGAAAGGATCAGCATCAGCTTTAATTACCGCTGAGGCGGTCCTATATGGGCGCCATCATTAGACCAACCCCCTCTTCCCGTTCGCGTCGAGCGAAGTCGAGACGCCTCTCGACCTTGCACTGCATCGATG
>JAEWIL010000161.1 GCA_023387085.1 Pseudomonadota bacterium
GGTCGGCGGCGCATCGCTGCTCCGCACGATGATGCGCGCGCGCGTCGCCGCCGACCGCGAGGCCGGGATCGAATCGTCGCTCGACAATTTGCAGGAGACGGCAAAAGCCGCGCCGCTGCTGCTCGCCGGCAACGCGCTGTCGCCCGCGATGGTCGCGCAGCTCGGCCGTGCCGAAGCGCATCCGGTCGAACCGCTGCGCAACATCGGCCTTGGCGCCGAGGGCATCGCCGGCACGCCGCTGTGGTTGCGCGCCGAGCCCGGCGAAGACGCCGCCATGGCCGCTGCGATCGCCGCCGACATCGCCGCGTGGAGCCAGACATGCGGCATCAGCTGAGTTTCGCCTGCGAGGGCGCCATGCTCGCCGCGACGCTCGACGAGGCGCCGGGCACGACCGGTCTCCTGATCGTGTCGGGCGGCAACGAGGTTCGCAGCGGCGCGCATCGCGGCATGGCGATGCTGGCGCAGCGGATCGCCGGGGCCGGCCACCCTGTCTTCCGCTTCGACCGGCGCGGGATCGGCGACAGCGAAGGGGTGAACGGCGGCTACAGCAGCAGCGCCCCCGATATCGCCGCCGCGATCGCGGCCTTCCGCGAAGCCGCGCCGCACGTCACGCGCATCGTCGCCTTCGGCAATTGCGACGCCGCGAGCGCGCTGTTGCTGCACCAGCCGCTCGCGCTCGACGCGCTCATCCTCGCTAATCCGTGGACTTTCGAGGATAGCGAGGAGGAGACAGGCGAGCCCGCACTCCCGCCCGCTTCGGCGATCCGCGCGCGCTATCTTGCCCGGCTGAAGGATCCGAAGAGCCTGCTCAGGTTGCTGAAGGGCGACGTCGACATTCGAAAGCTGGTCCGCGGGCTGTCGGCGCTCGGAAAATCGCCGCCCCCCGCAGCGCCGGACAGCCTGACCCGAAAGCTCATCATGGGATTGGGTTCATTTGGCCGCCCTGTGACCTTCCTGCTCGCAACGAGAGACAGAACGGCTCAAGCCTTTGAAGAGGCATTTGACGAAACCCTCTTCGGACTTTCTCGCGACGGCTACGCTGTCAAATCCGAACGCCTCGACAGCGCGTCGCACAGCTTCGCCGGCGACGACGCGGAGTGGTTGTTCGAGCGAATAATGAAGAGGCTGTCCTAGGCCCTTCGTCATCCCCGACCTGATCCGGAGCCCGCTCGATCTTCGGAAACCAGTCGCGGTCCCAAAAAGGCGGGATCCCCGAATCAAGTCCGGGATGACGATGATCGACAGGGCCGCAATCGGTCGAAAGCCGCCGCATCAACTCCGCTCAGGCATCCACCATCGCGTGATACTCCGCCTCAGCGAGAAACCGTTCGGCGTCGAGCGCGGCCATGCAGCCCATGCCCGCCGCAGTCACCGCCTGCCGATACACCTTGTCGGTGACGTCGCCCGCCGCGAATACGCCGGGGATCGAGGTCAGCGACGTGCCGGGCGTCACCTGCAGATAGCCGTCGTCGTCGAGCGGCAGCTTGCCCTTGAACAGCTCGGTCGACGGGCTGTGGCCGATCGCGACGAAACCGCCGTCGGTTGGCTCATGGCTCGCCGCGCCCGTCACGGTGTCGATCAGGTCGACGCCAACGAGCCCCGAAACGCCCTCGCCCGCGACGAAACGATCGACGCGCTTGTTCCAGAGGACCTTGATCTTGGGATTCGCGAAGAGCCGGTCCTGCAGGATTTTTTCGGCGCGAAGATGGTCGCGGCGATGGATCAGCGTCACATCGTCGCTGTGGTTGGTCAGATACAGAGCTTCCTCGACCGCGGTGTTTCCGCCGCCGATCACGACGACCTTCTTGCCGCGATAGAAGAAACCGTCGCATGTCGCGCAGGCCGACACACCCTTGCCGCCCAGTTCCTGCTCGCCTTCGACGCCCAGCCACTTCGCCTGCGCGCCGGTCGCGATCACCAAGGTTTCGGCCAGATAGATATCGCCTCCGTCGCCGGTCAGCCTGAACGGACGCTGCGACAGGTCGACATCGACGATCGTGTCCCAGATCATGCTGGTGCCGACGTGCGTCGCCTGCGCGGTCATCTGCTCCATCAGCCACGGACCCTGGATCACCTCGGCGAAACCCGGGTAGTTTTCGACGTCGGTGGTGATGGTGAGTTGTCCGCCCGGCTGGAGCCCCTGCACGACAATCGGCTTCATCCCCGCGCGCGCCGCGTAAATGGCGGCCGAAAGGCCAGCGGGACCGGAACCGAGGATGAGCATTTTGGTGTGGTGCGTGGCGGGCATGAGCGTCTTTCTGATCCTGTGCGGGATCGCACAGATGGGTGTTGCCAACCGCGCTAGCAAGGCTCACCTTCGCCGCCAAGGGGAGTTGGACATATGGCGAGCTGGTGGGAACGGCACGGAGTGCCACGGCTGATCAAATGCGCCTGTTCGCAGGGGCAGATCATGAAGGCACGGAGCAAGGTCGTCCCGCACGCAAAGGGCGACGTTCTCGAGCTCGGCTGCGGCGGGGGGATCAACATGGAATTTTATGACCCCGCACGCATCCAAAGCCTCTCCGGAATCGACCCTTCGCCCGAATTGCTCGCGATGACGCGCGCCGCAGCGGCGGAGCGCGGAATCGATGCCGACATCCGGGGTGGCGTCGGCGAGGCGATGCCGTTCGAAAGCGCGCGCTTCGATACGGTGGTGACAACCTTCACCCTCTGCTCGGTCGCCGATCAGGCCGCGGTGCTCAGCGAAATCCGCCGCGTTCTCAAACCCGGCGGCACCGCGCTGTTCCTGGAACATGGTGCGGCACCCGACGCGGATGTCGCGAAATGGCAGCGGAGGATCGAACCGGTGTGGAAACGCATCGGCGGCAACTGTCATCTGACCCGCCCCATCGGCGATGCCTATGAACAGGCCGGCTTCTCGGTCGACCGGCAGGCCGCAATCTATATGCCGAAGACGCCTCGCCCGTTCGGCTGGGTCGAATATGGAGCCGCCCGCCCCGCATAGCGACGAGAGGATAGCGAGATGATGCTATATTGGCTTGCCCTGTTCTCCGCCCTTTTCCTGCTCGCTCCAGTCAGCGCCGACGCGCGCAAGGTTGCGCTGATCGTCGGCAACAGCGACTATGCCAACACCGGCCGGCTGGTGAACCCGGCGAACGATATCAAGCTGGTCGCGGCGTCGGCGCGACAAGCCGGGTTCGACGACGTGACGGTGGCGACCGACCTGGCGGTCAATGATTTCCAGAAGGCGATGCGCGACTTTCGCGCCAAGGCCGACGGCGCCGAGATCGCGATGGTCTATTATGCCGGCCACGGCATCGAGGCGCAGGGCAAGAACTGGCTGATCCCGACCGACGCCGGACTGAAATCGGACCTCGACCTGCCCTATGAGGCGATCAACCTCGACCGCGTGATGGAATCGGTGTCGGGTGCGCAGATCCGCATGGTGATCCTCGATTCGTGCCGCAACAATCCCTTCGGCCGGTCGTGGCGGTCGGGAACGCGCGCGGTGCAGACGGGGCTCGCCGGGGTCGAGGCAGACGATGTGCTCGTCATCTTCGCCGCCGCGCCGGGGCAGACCGCCGCCGACGGCACCGGCGCCAATTCCCCCTTCGCGGCCTCGCTCGCAAAGCGCCTGCCGCAGCCCGACCTGCCGGTACAATTGCTCGGCGGCGCGATCCGCGACGATGTGCTCGCCGCGACGGGCGGGCAGCAGAGGCCGTTCGTCAGCGCGAGCATCACCGGGACGCCCGTCTATCTGGTTCCGCGGCCGGGCGCCGCCAACCGTCCGGCGATGGAAGATCTGTTGTGGAAAGGCGCGGTCGCCGACAACAGGATCGATGCTTTCAAATCCTATCTCGCCGAATTTCCGACGGGCAAATATGCGGCGCAGGCCAGCGACAGCATTGCGCGGCTGACCAAAGACCCGAATGCGCCGGCGCCGGGATCGGCCGCTGCCGCCGCCGCGAGGCCATCCGGACCCAAATATATCCTGTCGAACATCCGCGTCGATTGCGTGAAGCTGACCGGCCGGCTGGGGCTCGGCCTTCCCGACCAGCTTTTCCTGCGCTTCAACACCGGCGAGCGCTTTCCCGAAGGCAAGAGCGAGATTTTCTCGATCAAGAAGGGCGAAAGCTGGGTTGTCGACCGGAGCTTCTCGTTCGACCAGCCGGTGAGTTTCCAGCTCCGCGAATTCGACGACATCGGCGGCAGCGACCATATCGGCACCGTCGATCTGGGCAGCGAGCCGGGAACCTTCACCAGGACCTTGAACGGCGACGCGAGCGATTATCGCGTGACCTATACGGTGACGGTCGGCTAATCCTTCCCCCCCACCTCGACGAGGCCGTGACCCACGCTCACCCGCTCGTCGAAGACGAAGCAGCTGCCATGCCAGCGGCTGTCGGCCTCGGGCACCTGCTCCAGATAAGCGAGGATGCCGCCCTTCAGATGCACGACGTCTTCGACACCCTCGCTGCGCAGGAAGGCCGTCGATTTTTCGCAGCGTATGCCGCCGGTACAGAACATCGCGATGCGCTTGCCCTGGAACTCGGCAGCATGGTCGCGCCACCAGCCGGGGAAGTCACCGAAGCTTTCGGTATGCGGATTGAGCGCGCCGTCGAAGCTGCCGTAGCCGACCTCGAAATCGTTGCGCGTGTCGATGAGCACCGTATCCGGATCGTCGACGAGCGCGTTCCAGTCGGCGGGATCTATATAGGGTGCCGCATTGCGGGCCGGGTCGAGCCCCGGCACCTTCATCGTCACGATTTCCTTTTTCAGCCGCACCTTCAGCCGCTGAAAGGGCATCGCCGCGGCGGTGGAATATTTGACGTCGAGACCGGCGCAATCGGGAAGAGCGCGGATATGATCGATGACGGTCGCGATACCGGCTTCGGGGCCGGCGATCGTGCCGTTGATGCCTTCGCCCGCAAGGAGCAGCGTGCCCTTCACGCCCTGCTTCGCGCAAAGGTCGAGCAAGGGCTGACGCAGCGCGGCGGGATCGTCGAACGGCGCGAAGCGATAGAGGGCGGCAACGGTGAAGGTCATCGCCGCGCCATGTAGGCGCGATTGGCGCTCAGCGAAAGGGATCGCTCCGCGCGGTCGCATAATGCGCCATTGCCATCGTCGTCCATTGCGCGTTGACGCGGATGCAGGTCGGGAAGACGCTCGCATCGGTCACCAGCACATTGGTGGTTCCGTGGACGCGGCACTCGGGATCGACGACGCCATATTGCGGATTTTCGTTGATGCCGTTGCCGCCGTGCGGATGGCTGCTCGACAAGGTGACATCGTCGGCCTCGCGGATCGCGTCCTCGAAGAAAGCGTCGATATCGATGTCGGGGGTGATCGTCTGCCCTTTGGTCAGCGCGGGATAGCATTCGAGCGCGCCGGCGGCGAAGTGCACCTTTGTCAGCGTCCCCATCGCGCGGCGCAGCACCGGCAGATCCTCGTCGGCGTCGAGCTTGAATGCCAGCTTGCCATCCTTCACCCGCCCGCGCCGATCGGCCGGGAAGAGGATGCCCGCCGAATGGACCCGGCCGAAATTCTTCATCCGCGCGGCATGCTCGCCGAACCAGCCGGGCATCAGCGACGCCATCGCCATCGGCGGCTGGAAATGGCTTTCGAGCAGGAAGTCGCCGCAGTCGACATAGCTCGCCATCTGGTCCTCGTCCCACGCATTGCCGCCGACCCCCGGCGGCATGAGCGCGACGACGGGCGAGGCGATGTTGAGCGACACCTGATAGCCGGTGCCGTCGATGTCGCTCCGGCCGAGAAGCTTCGACGAGGCGATCGTACCCGCGGCGACGACCACGCCGACGCGCGCGCGAACGAGCGCCCTGGACCCGTCGGGCAGGATCAGTTTCACCGCCTCCGCCTCGCGCCGGCGGTCGATCGCGGTTTGCCAGACAATCTTGTCCGCCTTGGTCCCCGGCAGGATGCGCGCGCCCGCGCGGCAGGCGTCGGGCAGATAGGTCTGCGCCATCCCCATCCGCCGGCCATAGGCGCAGCCCGCGTTGCAATAGCCGCAATAGGCGCAGGCGGAGGGTGTGTTCGGCGGCCCGAAATTCTTCGCGAACCAGTCGGCTACGGCGCGGCTGTCCTTCGGATCGGTCGAGGTCGCGGCATAGGCGTGCCAGCCGTTGATCAGGTGCGGACCGTTGTGCCGCCCGCTGCGCGGCTCGATCGTGTCGATGCCGAGCCGCGTCTTGATCGCGTCATAGCTCTGGTGGAACGCCGCCGCGTCGACCGGCGCGCCGATGCTGTTCCATTTGGCGAATATATCGACCGCATCGGGGTGGGTGCGGCCCGCTTCGTTGACGCGCAGGCAGATGCCGTTGTTGATCGTCGACGAGCCGCCGACGCAGCGCCCCTGAAACACAACGAAATCGCGGTTGGTCGAGGTCTGGAGGGCGCCATGCTTGAACAGGTTCGCGACCATGTCGAGCTCGTGATGATTGATCCTGGGCGAGGGATAGAAGGGCCCCGCCTCGACGATCAGCACCTTGTAGCGATGGTCATGCGCCATGTGGTAAGCCGCGACCGCGCCGCCGGCGCCCGATCCGACGACGATCACGTCATATTCGTCCTCGATGCTGTCGGCATCGAGGATATGCGCCGGATCGATCTCGCGTCCGTCGATCCGCTCGATCGGCATCTCGCCGGGGCCACGCGCGCGAAATTTGGGCAGGGTGAAACCGATCTGGCGATGCACCGGGTTGGCGGCATTGGCGTCCTGATCGCCGGCTTCTAGCCCCGGCTGCCAATGCCCGTAATAGCAGCCGTAGATGACGCCGCGCAGCCGCGCCATGTCCTGGAACAGATCGATCTGGCTGTTCTGCAGCCGGTGCTCGATCCGCCCGGCACGCGTCGCGATACTCGCTTCGGCAAACATCGGGCCGAGGACGATCTCGGTTGCGGTGAGCGACAGGCGAATCTCGTCGAGTTTGGTGCCGCCGACCTTCGCGAACAGGTCGGCGACATTGGCGACGACCTGATCGGGCGTGATCGCCATCTCGGCGCCATGGAACAGCGCCTCGGTCAGCGCCTTCAGAAATTTGAGTTGTCCGAAGTTGAACGGTGCCGTCATGCCCTGCCCCCAGTTCGCCGCCTGTCGCACATGCCGTTTTATAGGCTGCCGGAGCAAGTCGTATTGTATCAGAGCGGCAGCTTTGGGGTGGGAAGCGGACGTTCCGCTCGCGCTCTTTCGTCATCCCGGACTTGATCCGGGATCCATAGGAGCGCGCGCCGAAGTCATGGACCCCGGACCAAGTCCGGGGTGACGCCTCAATTCCTCCCTGTCGCGCAGCGATGGGGAGGTGGCAGCGCGGAGCGCTGACGGAGGGGCCGATGGCGCAAACCTGCCGCCCCTCCACCATGCTGCGCATGGTCCCCCTCCCCACGGCTTCGCCGCAGGGAGGATTTTATGTCCCCTTCCGGTCGCTGGTCGTCAATCCGCAGCGCGCACGTCAACCCAGTCCCATCCGTCGTCGCGGTGAATTTCGGTCAGCCGGCGAGGTGTCGGCAATGCGTCGATCAACCCACCACGCAGACGCAGGACGGCGGGCAGATCGTCGCGGCGGCTGTAAACGGGTGCGCCACAGCCCGAACAGAAAGCGCGATATTTGCCCGGCGAGCTTTCATATTCGCGGACCCTGTCGCGCGCATCGAAACGGACGTCGGCAACGTCGGCCAGAACCGCCACGTTGAACGCCCCGCCGTTTGCGCGGCGGCACTGGCCACAATGGCACAGCACCACCTCGCCTACCGGCCCCGACCAGCGATATCGCGTCGCGCCGCAAAGGCACGAAGCCGACAGCGTCACGCCGCCGCCTTTTTCGCCTGCCGATATTTGTGAAGCAGCGGCTCGGTATAGCCCGACGGCTGCGTCACGCCCTCGAAGATCAGCGCGCGTGCCGCCCGATACGCGATGCCGTCCGGTGTCAGTTTCTCGTACAGCGGGTCGCCCGCATTTTGGGCATCGACCTTCGCCGCCATCCGCGCCAGTGCGGCGTCGACCTGCGCTTCGCTGCACACGCCATGGAGCAGCCAGTTGGCGAGCGCCTGCGACGAAATGCGCAGCGTGGCGCGGTCTTCCATCAGGCCGACGTCGTCGATGTCGGGCACCTTCGAGCAGCCGACGCCCTGATCGATCCAGCGCACGACATAGCCGAGGATGCCCTGGCAATTATTGTCGAGTTCGCGGGTGATTTCCGCCTCGCTCCAGTTGCGGCCGGTGGCGACGGGGATGTTCAGCAGGCGGTCCAGCGACGGCACCGCCTCGCCGGCGATTTCCTTCTGCCGCGCGAACACGTCGACCATATGATAATGGAGTGCGTGCAGCGTCGCGGCGGTCGGCGACGGCACCCAGGCCGTGTTGGCACCCGATTTCGGATGGCCGATCTTGGCCTCCAGCATCGCTTTCATGAGGTCGGGCATCGCCCACATGCCCTTGCCGATCTGCGCCTTGCCGCTGAGGCCACAGGCGAGTCCGATACGGACGTTGCGATCCTCGTAGCTGGCGATCCAGTCGCTCGCCTTCATCTCGCCCTTCGGGATCATCGGTCCCGCGCACATCGAGGTGTGGATCTCGTCGCCGGTGCGGTCGAGGAAACCGGTGTTGATGAAGACGATGCGGTCCTTCACCGCTTCGATGCAGGCGGCAAGGTTCGCCGACGTCCGGCGCTCCTCGTCCATTACGCCGACCTTGATGGTGTGGCGTGTCAGGCCGAGCATATCCTCGACCGCGTCGAAGAGCCGGTCGGTGAAGTCGCATTCCTCGGGACCGTGCTGTTTGGGCTTCACGATATAGATGCTGCCCGCACGGCTGTTCTTCAGCGTGCCGAGGCCCTTTAGATCGTGGAGCGCACACAAGCTGGTGATCACCGCGTCGCACAACCCTTCGGGAGCCTCCGCGCCATTCGACAAACGGATCATCGGCGTCGTCATCAGATGGCCGACGTTGCGGACGAACATCACGCTGCGGCCGTGCAGCGTGAAGGCGTCGCCCGACGGCGATGTCCATTCGCGGTCGGGCGCCATCGCGCGCGTGACAGTCTGTCCACCCTTGGCGAAGCTTTCGGTCAGGTCGCCGCGCATCAGCCCGAGCCAGTTGGTGTAGCCGAGCACCTTGTCCTCGCCATCGACCGCGGCGACGCTGTCCTCGAGGTCGATGATCGTCGTCAGCGCCGCTTCCAGAAGGATATCGGCGATGCCGGCCGGATCGGTCTTGCCGATCGCGCTGCCGGGATCGATGACGAGTTCGATGTGCAGGCCATTGTGCTTCAGCAACACGCCGCCGGGCTTGCTCGCCGCCCATTGCGACGGATCGGCGAGTTCCGGTTCTCCGCCCTGCCAGTCGGCCCAGCTCCCCGCCGCCAGCGGCACCGCCTCGTCGAGGAACGCCTTCGCCCGCGCGATCACCGCCGCACCGCGTTCGGCGTCGTACCCGCCGGGCCTTGCCGGCGGCGCATCGAGCGCGTCGGTGCCGTAAAAGGCGTCGTAGAGGCTCCCCCAGCGCGCATTGGCGGCGTTCAGCGCAAAGCGCGCGTTGAGCGCGGGGACGACGAGCTGCGGCCCCGCCATCGTCGCAATTTCGGGGTCGACATTCGCGGTACCGACCTTGAACGGCGCCGGTTCGGCGACGAGATAGCCGATATCGCGCAGAAACGCCTGATAGGCTTGCGGATCGTGCGCCTGCCCCTCCCGCGCGCGATGCCAGTCGTCGATCTTTGCCTGCAAATCCTCGCGCTTGGCGAGCAGCGCCGCATTCTCGGGGGCAAATTTGCCGAGCAGGGCGGCAAAATCGCCCCAGAATTGATCCGCGTCGAGACCCGTTCTGGGCAGCGCCTTGTCCTCGACGAAGGAAAGCAGACGCGAATCGACGGACAGGCCGTGGCGATCGAGGAAGTCAGTCATGCAGCACCCTTTGGTCAGCGCGATTGCGCTCGTGGACCCGGGGAGGAAAGGGCCGCCGCCCTATGGCGCGAATGATCGGTATTGGCAATGGGCTGCCGCGCGTCAACGCGAGCGGGCCGTCTCCGCCCGTCGATGATCGCGGCGGGCCTTCAAAAGGTCGTGGCGCGACAATATGCCCAGCACGTTGCGGGTCACCGGTTCGACGATAGGAATGCGCCCTACCCCGGTCTCGACCATCATGTCGGCAATCTGCCCGATCGGCGCATCGGCATAAGCGACGGGCTGCGCGGCGTCCGACACCAGGTCGGCAAGCGTTCGATCGGTCGGCATATCGGCGACGCGCCAGCCGAGCACATCGCTCCGCGATACGAGCCCGACCAGCCGCCCCTCGTCATCGACGACGGGATAGCTGCGGTGCCGGGCGCTTTCGGCGAAAAATTCGAGGACATCGCCCGCGACCATGGCTCCGGAGAGCGTCTCGGGCTCGGGAGTCATCAGGTCGCGCGCCTGGACGAGGTCCATCGGGTCGACGACATATTCCTGTCGGATGTGCCGCCCGCGCCGCGCGATCTTTTCGGTGAGGATCGAACGCCGCATCAGAAGCACGCTGACCGCATAGGCGGCGCAGGCGCTCGCGATCGTCAGCGGCAGCGCGGAGAACAGCCCCGTCACCTCCGCCGCGAACAATGCACCGGTCAGCGGCGCGCGCATCGCACCGCTCAATATCCCCGCCATACCGACGAGCGCCCACAGGCCGGGATTGCCGAGCCAGAGTTGCCCCGCCAAAGCCCCTGCCGCGCCGCCAAGGATGAGCAAAGGCGCGAGGATACCGCCCGACGTTCCCGATCCCAGCGCGACGAGCCAGACCACCGCCTTGACGACGAGCAGCGCGAGGATGACGCGCGTCGCGAGCGATCCGTCGAGCAGCGCCTGAATGCTGCCGTATCCAGCCCCCAGAACATGCGCATCGATCAAACCGCCAAGACCAACGACCACCGCGCCGAGCGCCGGCCACCACATCCAGTGAACGGGAAGGCGGTGGAAGGCGTCCTCGATTCTGTAGAGCATCGCGGAGAGCAGCGCGGCTTCGAGGCCGACGGCGATCCCGACCAGCGCCGCGACCGCCAGCGCCGGCCCGATCGAGGGCAACGGCGTCGTCATCGGGAACATCGGCCCCGACCCGATCAGCATCGGCCGCACCGCCATCGCGACGAGGACGGCGGCGACCACCGGCACGAAACTGCGCGGCTTCCATTCGAATAACAGCACTTCGAGCGCGAGAAGTACCGCGGCAAGCGGTGTTCCGAAAATCGCTGTCATGCCCGCGCCGGCGCCGGCGAC
>JAEWIL010000227.1 GCA_023387085.1 Pseudomonadota bacterium
ATGCAACGCGGCCCACAACAAGACCTTCGGCGTCGATCAGCACCCATTTCTTTTCGACCGTTGCCGCGTTCGCCGATACGGTCGTCTTGGTCAGCGCCGTCATGGCACGCTCCTTGACAGATGGGACTGGAGCTTTCGGTCGTGATCCGGCTGCCCCGAAACAAACCGCGCCGCCTGTCCCGAAAGACGAAGCGGCGCTTCGGAGCGGGCCAATGGCGACATATGCGGTGAAAGTCAATCAGGAAGCGGCTTTCCTGACGGGTATTATGATACCATTACCCCGGATCGCCCTCGGCGAGCGCACGCACGCTCTCTTCCACCAGCCGCTCGTCGGTCCCCGCGGCTCCGGCCATCCACGTCTTCCGGCTTTCGCCCATCACGAGCCCTGTCGCGGTATCGATCGTCCAGGAGGTGGCCATTCGAAGCTGCTTCGGTGTGCCTGATGTCGTACCTTCGAGGGCCGACCGTTCGACCTTGGTCACGAAGCGCCGATTGCCGTCCTGCGTGAGCGTAACGCCTGCGGTCTCGTCGCTCGCGACCGGAACAGCCGGATTGGCGGGCGCGACCAGCGCGCGGATATCGGAGGTCGCGAGCTTGTCGCGCTCGGCAGGGGGCAAGGCAGCGAGCAGGCTTGCGATTTGCTTCGCCTCGGCGCGGGCGGCGCTGGCTCCCATATCCTGCACCTTGCCCAGCACCCGCGCCCATTGCGCGTCGGGGTCGATCAGATCGACGCCGCTACCATCGGGCGCCACCAGATAAGTCAGCGTCTGGCCGACCAGCGGACGCAGGAGGCCGGTCAGCGCCTGCGCCAGTTCGGGCCGCGCATCCGATTCGATTCGCCGCAACGTCGCCGCGAGTTGCACGCCGCGCCCGGCGCTATCCCAGCGCAAGGCGTAAACGAGCGTATAGCTGACCATCGTCCCGTCGCGCGACAACCGGCGGCTGGTGACGCGATAGGTCATCGGTCGATGCAGCGGCGGCGCGAAATGCGACGGCATGGCGGCGGGCGCAGACGGAAATGGCGCAGGCGCTGCGAGCGGCTCGGCGACGAGAAGCAGCAGCGCCGCCCCGATCATGCGGACGTACGCCCCAGCCGGTGGAGCGACGCGGCGGCGACCGCGACGAGCACCGCGCCCGTCACCTGATGCAGGACGGCGATCCACATCGATACGCCCGTGACCACGGTGAGGATGCCGAGCGTCATCTGCGCCGCGACGACCACGGCGAGCAACGCCGGCTCGGTCCGCGCCCCGCGCCGCAGCAGCGCGCGCGCGAGGAGCAGCATCGCCAGCGCCGCGACCCAGGACCACCAGCGGTGGAAAAAATGGATCAGGAACGGGTCATTGGTAAAGGCGAACCACGCCCCGCGCGACCAGTCGATCCCCTCGGGTACGAAATGATCGTTCATCGACGGCCAGGTGCTGGCGACATAGCCCGCGTTGAGTCCGGCGACCCAAGCGCCGAGAAGCAGCTGAACGAACAGGATCGCGGCCACGCCGACCGCCGGTCCGGTCAGTCGCGCCCTGGGTGCGGCGCGATCGCGCGCCATCAGCGCAAAATCGCGTGCGGTCCAGACGAGCGCGGCAAGCAGAAAGAGTGCGGTCAGCAAATGCGTCGCGAGCCGGAAGTGACTGACGTCGGTCCGGTCGACGAGGCCCGAAGCAACCATCCACCAGCCGATCGCGCCCTGCAGGCCGACCAGCGCGGCGAGGCCGAGCAGGCGCCAGCCATAGCCCGTCGGGATCGCGCGCCGCCAAGCGAAATAGGCCAGCGGCACGAGCAGCGACATGCCGACGAGCCGCCCCAAGATCCGGTGCAACCATTCCCAGAAGAAGATGCCCTTGAACGCCGCGAGCGACATGCCGGCATTGATCTCGTGATATTCGGGGATTTGCTTGTACTTCTCGAACTCGGCCTGCCACGCGGCATCGCTGAGCGGCGGCAGCACGCCCGATACCGGCTTCCACTCGGTGATCGACAGCCCCGATTCGGTGAGGCGGGTAATTCCGCCCACCGCGACGACCGCGATCACGAGCAGGGCGACGGCCCAGAGCCAGCGGGAAAGCGCGGCGGGGCGAGGGTTGGCGTGCGACATGCGCGCCCTATCGGCGCTTGCCCCGCGATAGGCAAGAGGCGCCGCGATGCCCGCCGCGCCGAAATTCATGGCCGCGACAGGCGGCGATTGATATGCGGCGGCGATGCGCGCCCTGCTCCTCCTCGCCAGCGCCCTCCTCGCGCTTCTTCCGGCGGCGCCCGCCGCGGCTTCGGTTTCCGCCGCATCACCCTATTCCGAACTCGCGGCGCTGGAAGGACGGATCGCGGCGATCGGGTTCCGGCTGACCACCGCCAACGCGGCCTGGTGCCCGGCGCTCCAGCCGCAGTTCGGCTGGATATGGGGAGACGCGCGCCTCTACGCGCCCGCACGGCGCGCCGAGGCCCTCAGCGCCTATCATGCGAGCGACGTCGACGCGCCCTATCTGGCCGCGATCGCGCCGGGTTCGCCTGCGGATCTGGCAGGACTCAAGGTCGGCGCGCCCGTGCTGATGCTCAACGGCGTCGCGGTTCCGCAAGGCGAAGGCAGCGACCCCTTCGCGCGTATCGCCGCGGTCGAGACATTGTTCGCGGCGCTGCCGCAGGGTGTCGCGGCACAAATCTCGGGCGCTGCCGGTCAGGTCGCGGTCGTTACGCCCGTTCCCGGCTGCGCCACCGATTTCCGCGTCGACGCGCGCGACCAGCCCGAGGGCGCGGCCGACGGCCGGCTCGTCGTCGTCAGCGGCGGTCTCGTCCAGTTCGCGACGAACGACGACGAACTCGCCGCCGCCGTCGCCCACGAACTCGCGCACAACATCCTGCGCCACCGCGCCCGCCTCGATGCGGCGGGGGTCGAACGCGGGCTCGGCAAGCAGTTCGGGCGCAGCGCGCGGCTGTTTCGCCAGACCGAGGTCGAGGCCGATCGCCTGTCTCCATGGTTGCTCGCCGGCGCGGGATATGATCCGCACGCGGCGATCCGTTTCTGGACCAGCTTCGGCGAACATGAGGGTCCGTCGCTGTTCCAGGCCGGCACGCATCCGCGCTGGCGCGCGCGCGTTGAGTCGGTGGAGGCGGAGGTGCGGGCGATCGACGCCGCGCGCGCCGCCGGCCGGCCACTGGAGCCGCCGCTGATCGCCAATCCGCCGCCCTTGGAATAATATCGCTCGATCCTATCTAAGGTGTACTCCATCCAGATCGAGGACAATGCCATGACCCGTGAAACCGCAATATTGGCCGGTGGCTGCTTCTGGTGCACCGAAGCCGTGTTCCAGTCGCTCGCGGGCGTCGACAGCGTCGAAAGCGGTTATATCGGCGGCACGATCGCAAACCCGACCTACAAGCAGGTTTGCGGCGGCGATACGGGCCACGCCGAAGCGATCCGCATCACCTATGATCCGTCGATCATTTCCTACGGCGATCTGCTCGATGTCTTTTTCGCGACGCATGATCCCACGCAGCTCAACCGGCAGGGCAACGACATCGGCACCCAGTATCGCAGCGCTATCTTCCCGCAGGGAGAAGCGCAGGAAGCGGATGCGCGCGCGGGGATCGAGCGCGCGAGCGCCGATTGGCCGGCGCCGATCGTGACGACGATCGAGCCCGCTTCGGCCTGGTATCCTGCCGAGGATTATCATCAGGCCTATTGGGACGGCGAGGGTCAGCGCAATCCCTATTGCATGGCGGTGATCCCCCCGAAGCTCGCCAAGCTGCGCAAGGGATTCGCCGAACGGCTGCGCACGAATTAGGTTCTGACTCAAAGTACCGCCTTGGCAGCAACATTGTTGCAAAATGGCCGCAGCGCGCCGCTTTTCCTTGACTTGACGGTGGTTTAGACTAGCCGACGCCCCCGCTTGCGGGCAGGATAAGCTCCTGAACGCGGTTGGGGGGTCGCTGCAGGGTGCTGGTTTCGCTTTTTCTGATCGGATCGTCGCTTACGACGCCCCAGATGGCGATCCAGGCCGCGAGCCAGACGATCGTCGAGGACAGTCCCGACGGACTCGCCCGCGGCGTCAACCGCATTCTGGGCGGGATCGTCAGCTATTCGCGTTGGCCAACACCCGCGCCGCGCACAATCTGTGTCGTCGGCGCGCCGCGATTGACCGACCGCATCGCCCCGACCCTTCCCGGCGGACGCGCGCTCAACGTGCGCCGTACGCCGCTCGCTGGCGCGATGGGCGGCGACTGCGATATCCTTTTCTTCGGGCACATGCCGGTTGCCGATCGCCAGCGCCTGATCGGGTGGGTACGCGGCCGCCCCGTCCTGACCATTACCGACGACGATCCGGACTGCAGCTTCGGGGCAATGTTCTGCCTGACCGGTCGCTCGACCAAGGTCAGCTTCGCGGTGAATCTGGACGCGATCGGTCGCGGCACGCTGCGCATCGACCCGCGCGTGCTCAAGATCGGCAGCGATGACGGAGGCCTGCGATGACCGGCCGGCCATCCGACCGCCCCGGGGCGAGCACGACGCTGCAAAAGCTGCTGTCGCGTTTTCACTTCGGTATCACGCTGTTCGCCGTCGCCCTGTCGGGGATGACGATCCTGCTCGCCGGGATCACCACGCTTCGCAGCTATGCCGACCGCAATATCGAACTGGCGGCCAAACTGGGCGCGTACGGCGCCGAGCCGGCGCTTGTGTTCAACGATCCACAAGCGGCGCAAGAGGGGCTGGAACCGTTGATGCACATGCCCGGCATCGCCCGACTGCGCGTGCTCGACGATCGCGAACGCCCGCTGTATCAATGGGTGTCGCCGGCGGGCGATCCCGCGCCGCTTCTGACCAGCCTGTTTTTTCCCAAACCCTTTGCGGCCATCGTCGAGCGCAACGGGTCGGTCATTGGCCGGATCGAGGTGTGGGGCGACAGTTCGACATTGATCGACTATGTCCGCATCGGCGCACTTGCCGGTCTCGGCTGCCTGCTCGTCACCGCGCTCGGGACCATCCTTCTCGCTCGGCGTTTCGAATATGAACTGGTAAAGCCGCTCGGCGAGATTGCGACCGTCGCACACGACGTCCGCCTTCACCGCCGGTTCGACAAGCGCGTGCAACCGCTCGGCATTGCCGAACTCGACCGGCTGGGCGGCGACATCAACGCGTTGCTCGACGAATTGCAGGGCTGGCAAGGAACGATGGAGAGCGAAAAGGCCGTGCTCGCGCACCGCGCATCGCACGATATGCTGACTGCCCTCCCCAATCGTGCCGCCTTCGACGAACAATTGCGGCAGCGCGTCCAGGCAGCCGAAGCACAGGGGCAACGTTTCGCGCTGCTCTTCATCGACGCCGACAATTTCAAGGCGGCGAACGACAATCACGGGCATGCCGCGGGCGACGCGGTGCTGGTTGCGCTGTCGGAACGGATCAAGGACACGCTGCGCAAGGGCGATTTCGCCGCGCGGATCGGCGGCGACGAATTTATCGTCATCATCGACCCGCTCGACGACGCCGTCCGTCCCGAGGGTCTCGCCGCGCGCATCCGGGCCAGCGCCTCGCAACCGATCGCGCTGCCGGGCGGCGGGCAATACCGGCTGGGCCTCAGTGTCGGCGCCGCTGTCTATCCCGACGATGGCGCGGATGCACGCGCGCTGCTGACCGCCGCCGACGCCGCCATGTACGCCGACAAGACCAACCGTTCGAAATAGAGCCACGCGGAGAGATATTGTGACCCACCCCCTGCGCCTGCCGATCCGTCATCTTGCGCTGGTCCTTGTGACCGCGCTGCTCGCCGCCTGTCAGAGCGTGCCGGCACCCAAGGGATTCACCCCCGCGCAAGTCGCGGTGCTGCAATCCGAAGGGTTTGTCGAAACAGGCGACGACTGGATGCTCACCATCAACGAGCGCCTGCTCTTTCCGGTGAACGAAAGCGCGCTGTTGCCCGAGCAAGTTGAACGGCTGGCGAAGCTCGCGCAACATCTCGTTGCCGTCGACATCACGACGGCACGCATCGAAGGACATACCGATTCGACCGGTTCGGCCGCCTATAACCAGACCTTGTCCGAAGCGCGCGCGCGCGTGGTCGCGGCAGCGCTCCAGACAAGCGGGATGCGCTTTTCGCCCGAGCAGATCATCGGGCGGGGCGAGACGATCCCGCTGTCGCCGAACGACACCGCACAGGGCCGTCAGGACAACCGCCGCGTCGTGATCGTCGTTACGCCTCCGGCCTGACCGGCGACCGGCTCGGGCCGGTCGTCGCGGCGCGCCTCCCGCTTCTTTCCTTGAACCTGAAAGCCAGCTAAGCCCGCGCCCATGAAACCGATCCGCAAAGCCGTCTTTCCCGTCGCCGGCCTCGGCACACGCTTTCTTCCCGCGACCAAGGCGATCCCGAAGGAAATGCTGCCGGTGGTCGACCGCCCGCTGATCCAATATGCGGTCGACGAGGCGCGCGAAGCCGGGATCGAGCAGATGATCTTCGTCACCGGGCGCGGGAAGAGCGCGATCGAGGATCATTTCGACATCGCCTTCGAGCTCGAAAAGACGATGTCGGAACGCGGTAAGGACCTGTCGGTACTCGAAGCGACGCGGCTCGGCCCGGGAAGCTGCGCCTATGTTCGCCAGCAGGAGCCGATGGGGCTGGGGCACGCAATCTGGTGCGCGCGCGATATCGTCGGCGACGAACCGTTCGCAATCTTTCTGCCCGACGAGTTCATGCATGGTTCGCCCGGTTGCATGAAGCAGATGGTCGATGCCTATGCCCGGGTCGGCGGCAATCTTATCTCGGTGCTAGAGGTGCCGCACGAGCAGGTGTCGAGCTATGGCGTGATCGCGCCGGGCAAGACGGCCGGCGCACTGACCGAGGTCACCGGTCTGGTCGAGAAGCCCAAGGCCGATGAAGCGCCTTCGAACCTGATCATCTCGGGCCGCTACATCCTCCAGCCCGAGGTCATGCGCGTCCTCGAGCATCAGGAAAAGGGCGCCGGCGGCGAAATCCAGCTCACCGACGCGATGGCGACGATGATCGGTCGCCAGCCCTTCCACGCGGTGACCTTTGGCGGGGCGCGATACGACTGCGGATCGAAGGCCGGTTATATCCAGGCCAATCTTGCGGTCGCGCTCGGACGGCCCGACATCGCCGCCGAAGTCCGTGCCTTCGCGATGGACTTGCTGAAATAGGCCCGGCGGAGGTTTGCTCCGCCGGCCCAAATCCTACTCGCCCTCGATATTGGGCCTGGGGAAATTATCGGCTCCGATCGTCCTGTAGAGCCAGCCGCCGACAAGCCCGCCGACCAGCGGTGCGACCCAGAACAGCCAGAGCTGCTGCAGCGCCAGTCCGCCGACGACCAGCGCCGGGCCGGTGCTGCGCGCCGGGTTGACCGAGGTGTTGGTCACGGGGATCGAGATCAGGTGGATGAGCGTCAGCCCGAGGCCGATCGCGATCGGCGCGAAGCCCGCAGGCGCGCGCCCGTCGGTCGATCCCATGATGATCCACAGGAAAGCGGCCGTCAGCACGATTTCGATGATCAAGGCCGACCAAAGGTCGTAGTTGCCCGGCGATCCCGCATCATAACCATTGGCGGCCAGACCCTTGGCGATGTCGAAGGTCGGACTGCCTTGCGCAATATAATAGAGCAGGAACGCCGCGACGATCGCGCCGATCACCTGCGCGACAACATAAAGCGGGATATCGCGCGCGTCAAAACGCCCGCCGGCCCACAGGCCCACTGTTACCGCCGGGTTGAGGTGACAGCCAGAGATGTGGCCGATCGCATAGGCCATCGTCAGGACGGTAAGGCCGAAAGCGAGCGAAACACCGAGCAGGCCGATGCCGACATCGGGAAAGCCGGCGGCGAGAACCGCGCTGCCACAACCCCCGAATACAAGCCAGAACGTGCCGATGAACTCGGCCAAACCCTTTTGGATATTCGTCATGGAACCCTCCTCCCACCGGCGGCCATGGCGCCGCTGGCGCGAGACGAACTCTAGCACAGTCGAATCGACCGGCAAGCCATTGTAAACCATATGTCCCGTGCCGGGACCCGGCCCCGCAAACTGCGGCCACGGTCGAAGAAATCGGGCCTCGCCGCGGCTGCCTGTAACCCTCCCGCACCCGCTGCTCCTTCCGTCGCAATATCCTGTTCACATCGACGGGCCTATGCGATGAGAACGCCTCGACGAGGAGATAGATATGCGGGTTCTGATCGTTGCGGCGCTGAGCCTGCCGCTGCTCACGGGCTGCGTCAGCGCAGTAAAGACGGTCGTCACCGCCCCGGTAAAGGCGGTCGGACAAGTTGCCGACTGGTCGACGACGAGCCAGGACGAGGCCGACCGCAACCGCGGCCGCGAAATGCGCAAGCGTGAAGAACAAATGGGCAAATTATCGCGTCAGCGCGACAAGGCTGCCGAGAAATGCCGCGACGGCCAGCAGGACCAGTGTCAGCGCGCCGAAGTGCTTGAGCATGAGATCGAAGCAATGATGGCGGAGCCGCGCTGACGAGTCATCTCGTTCGAGCAAGAAAATCAGCGCACCCGCCGCCCGGTCCAAACCACCCGGCCGACGAGTTGCACCGCCGTCATCGGCAGATCATCCCAGCTTTTATAGTGCGGATTATCGCTGATGACGGAAACCCGCCCCGGCCCCGGCGCTCGCGCAATGCGCTTCACCATCAACGCATCATCCATCCGTAGCACATAGATGCCGTCGCGCAGCCGCGCCGCGGCATCGCCGCCATCGACCAATATATCGTCGCCGTCATTCAGCGTCGGCGCCATCGAATCGCCCTCGACGCGAATGATGCTGAGCGCGCGCGGATCGGCGCCAAGCTCGCGCAGCCATTTGGGGTCGAAGGCAACCCGCCCCTCGACAGGCTCGCCCTCGACGCTGGCGCCTGCACCCGCCGATGCACCGATCGCGAGCTTCGGCACCAATATCATGTCGCCGCCGCGCTGCCGCGCCGGCGCGGCGACACGTTGCACGGGGCCACCGAGCAGCGCCTCGGGCACACCAAGATAGGCCGCGACGCGCGCGCGGTCCTCCTCGGCGAGCCGGCGCGGCGTTCCGCGCTTGATATATTGCTGGATATAGGCCGGGTTGCGCCCGATCCGCGCCGAAAGCTGGGCATAGTCGACCCCGCGCTCGGTCAGCAGGCGGTCGAGCGCGGCGCGCGGATCGAGGTCGAAATCGGTCATGGTTTCACCGGATGGCTGGTCCTTCCTATTTCGTATGTAGCAATAGGATTTTTCCTAGACAAGTAGGAAAATGCCTCTCAAATAGGAAATATCCTATCTGGGCGAGTCGCCCGGCAACCGCAGGAACGGGAGGACAATATGGAGCGCAGCCTGCTGCAACGGATCGAAGCTTTCCTGAAGGAATCGCATATGCCGCCGAGCGTCTTCGGCCGCGCAGCGGCGCACGATCCGCGGCTGGTGAGCGATCTGCGTAGCGGACGCACGGCGGGACTTCGAGTGACATGTCGCGTGGAACATTTCATGAACAAATGGCGCGCCGACTATCATGCGGGGCGCGTCGCGCCGCGCGGCGATCGCCGCCTGTCGACCGGAGGCAAGGCATGATCCGCTGGTCTCCCGCCGCGCCGGCGCGTCCGAGCTGCCCGCATCGCCGCCTCGCACGGTTGCTCGCCGCCGAACTGGGAGAAGGCGCGACGTGCTCCTCTTCGACGCTACGCCCGTGGGCGAGCGCCAATTTCGTAGGCGCGCGCCATCTCTTCGCTTGCACGATTCGGGACGGCTCGCTCGAAGCACTGCGCGAGCGTCTGGTCGTTATCGAATGGAAATTGTCGGGGCATATCGTCGCCGACGTCGCGGTCGAACCGGGCGACGGCGACGCGGTCAGGATCGAGATATTGACCGTCGAGGACTAACCGCGGCGTCCGGTCAGCCGGTGGTCTGGCGGTTCATCCGCTGGAGCGTGCCGAGCGCGGCCTCCAGCGCGAAGTCGATCTCGGGCTCCTCCCCGATATCGGACGCCCGGTCCGGAACCGGAATCGCCGGTGCCGTAACGGGCCGGCGGCGCGACAGTCCCGCCTCGAACCGCGCCACCATCGCGCCCAGCGAATTGTCGGCAGGATCGGGCATCGCCGGACCCGCGCGCTCGACCGGCTGCAGCCACGGCGCCTCGCCGGGTTCCACCTCGACCGGAGCAAGGTCGGCAAGGATCAGTTCGTCCGCTTCCTCATAGTCGTCCCGCACGCCGGATACATCGGCGGCACTAATGGGTCCGAGGCCCTGCGCCGGCAGGTCGCGCCCCGCCCGGATCGGCGGACGCGGCGGATCGTCGGGGTGCAGGTCGGCGCGGCGACGGCGCACCGGCGCATCCTCGTCCGCCTCCTCGGCCTCTTCGGCTTCGCGACGCTTGAAGAGGCGGCCGATCGACGCGAGCCCCGACTGTTCGGGTTCGGCGATCAACAATGCGACAAAGCCCGCAATCAGCGCGGCGACCAGGGCCATGCCCAGCGCCAGCGCCAGCCGCGCCGCATTGCCCACGGGGGGCACGAAGAAGTCGGAAAGGCGGTCGAGATACAGGTTCCAGCTGATCCCCGCGACCCACGCCATCGGCATCACCACGGCGAACAGGAAGGTGAGCGCCGCGGCGCCGATCACCGCCGGCAACGCCGGACCGAGCGCGCGCAGCCAAATCGCGGCGCGAGAGGTCTTCGGAGCTTCGCTTTCGTCGTCCATATCGTCCAGATCTCGTCAGGCCGCTCGCGACGCATGAATGCGCAGCAAGCGTTGGTAAACAGGTTCGTAACGCAAAATGTTTGACGACCAGTTACGATGCGTCTCGACAAAATTACGCGCGACCCGCCGCCGTTCGGCCCACAGGTCGCGCTGCCCCAGCAAGCCCGCAAGCGCGGCGGCGATCGCAGCCGGATCGTCGGGCGCAAAAAGGGTGCCGGTCGCCCCGTCCTCGATCAGTTCGCGGTGGCCGCCGACGTCCGACGCCGCGACGAGCTTGCCCTGCGCCATCGCCTCGAGCGGCTTCAGCGGCGTGACCAGGTCGGTCAGCCGCATCTTCTTGCGTGGATAGGCGAGAATATCGATCAGCGAATAATAGCGCTCGACCTGGTCGTGCGGCACGCGCCCGACGAAGTGAATCCGGCCCGCCACCGGTGATGCCGACGCCTGTTCCTTGAGTGCCGCCTCCTTCGGACCGCCCCCGACGAGCAGCAGCCGCGCCTTCGGCTGCGCCGCGACCAGCGCGGGCATCGCCGCGATCAGGTCGTCGATCCCTTCATAATCGTAGAAGCTGCCGATGAAGCCGATCACCGCATCGTCGGCCGCGATGCCGAGTTCGACGGCCAGCGCATCCTCGCGCGGCGGCGGTTTCCCGAACAGGTCGAGGTCGACGCCGTTCGGCGACACGATGACCTTCGCCGGGTCGATCCCGCGCGCGATAAGATCGCCGCGCAGCCCCTCGCAGATCACCGCGACCGCGTCGGCCGACTTCACCGCGTGCGTTTCGAGCTGCCTGGTCAACCAGTAACGCCAGCTTCCCTCGCGACCGGTGCCGTTGCCGACCGCGGCATCCTCCCAGAAGGCGCGGATTTCATAAATCACCGGAATGCCGAGCCGCTTGCCCGCGCGCAGCGCCGCGAGCCCGTCGAGAACCGGCGAATGGGCATGGAGCAGATCGGGTTTCCATTCCTTCGCGAGCGCCTCGGTCCGCTCCGCGAGCGCCCCGATCTCGCGCCATTCGCGGATCGGCGAGCGCGCGGGTGCAATGGCGGGGGTGCGATAGAAAGTCAGCCCGTCGACCGTTTCGACCTCGGGCCCCGGCACCGGGTGCCGGACGCCGGTAACTCCCGCAACCGCCCACCCCTGCGCGGCCTGCGCCTTCATCAGCGCGCGCGTGCGAAACGTGTAGCCGCTGTGCGCGGGCAGGCTATGATCGAGGATGTGCAGGATGCGGGGCGCGTGAGTCATGGGGTCAGTGCTTTGACATATAAGCCTTAACGCGGCGTCAACCTAGCGCGGGTAGAGCCACGGCCAGGCACTTGGGCCATATGGGATTTTCGGGCAAACAGTATCGATGGTCGACAATTTTTCCATTGGCCTGACCCACGTCCTGTTGGCGATCGCCTTGTGGCGCCTGCTCCATCGCGACGACCTCGACCATGAGGTAAGCCCGCGCAAGCTGTGGCAGCAGCGTCGCGATGCCGAGGCCGCGGCGGCAAAGGACGTTGCGTCCGATGCGTGACATCGCCTTCGTCGCCTTTCTGTTCGCCTTCATCGGGCTCGGCTTTCGCAAGCCGTTCCTGTTCATTCTGTGCTTTTGCTACATCGACATCGTTGCGCCGCAGCGGCTCAGCTATTTCCTGATCAACTCGATCCCGATCTCGCTGATCGTCTTCGGGCTCGCGATAGCCGGCTGGCTCGCGGTCGACGACAAGCGCGACACGCGCTGGTCGGGTCGGCAATTCCTGCTCGTCGCGCTGCTCTTCTATTGCTGGATGACGACGATCAACGCCGATTTTCCGGTCGAGGCGCAGGAGAAATGGAGCTGGGTCTGGAAGGCGCTCGTCTGGGCAATCTTCCTGCCGCTGACACTGCGCACCAAGCTCCGCATCGAAGCGCTGATCGTCGTCATGCTGCTTTCCGCCGCCGCGATCGCGATCGCAGGCGGGATCAAGACTGCGGCGGGCGGCGGCGGCTATGGCCAGCTTCAACTCCTGCTGAACGAGAATTACGGCCTTTACGAAGGCTCGATCATGTCGGCGGTCGGCATATCGATCATCCCGCTGATCCTCTGGTACCGCCGGCACGGCACGATCTTTCCGCCCGACTGGCGGGTCTCGATCTTCTGTTTCGCGCTCGTTTTCGCCTGCGCGCTGCTGCCGATCGGCACCCAGGCGCGCACCGGCCTGGTCTGCCTCGTCATTCTCGCCATCCTGTCGTTGCGCGCGGTCCAGCACCGCTTCCTCTACATCGCGGGCGCCGTGCTGTTGACCGTCGCGGTCATCCCCTTCCTGCCCGAAAGCTTCACCGCGCGCATGGAAACGATCCGCGACCACAAGTCCGACCAGTCGGCATCGACGCGCGTCGCGGTGTGGGCGTGGACGTGGGAATATGCAAAGGACCACCCCTTCGGCGGCGGGTTCGAAGCCTATATCCAGAACCATGTCCGCGTCGAAAAGGCGGCAACCGCCTATGATCCGAATGCACCGCAGAACGCCGAACCGACGGTGTATGAGGAACATTCGCGCGCCTATCACTCCAGCTATTTCGAGATGCTCGGCGAACAGGGCTATCCCGGCATACTGCTCTGGCTTCTGCTGCACGGCATCAGCATCGTCCAACTCGAAAGACTGCGGCGGCGTTATCTGAAGACGCGCCGTGCCGAGGAGCAATGGATCGCGCCGTTGGCGACTGCGCTCCAGCACGGGCATATCACCTATATGATCGGGTCGCTGTTCGTCGGCATCGCCTTCCAGCCGTTCATCTATATGATGCTCGCGCTCGAAATGGGGCTTTCGACCTATGTCCGCCGCCGCGAACGCGAAGCCGGGTGGCGCCCGCTCACCGCGCGCCCCGCGCAGGTGCCCGCGCGGCACCCGAAGGCCAGCCCGACCTGACTCGCACCGTCATCCGGTCAGAGCCTTGATCGCGATGATCGGGAACCATCACTCGGTCCGAACGCTATGGACGCATGCCCGCGCCGCGCCTCATCCATGTCGATGACAGCCTTCCCGGTATCAGCCGCGAACGGTCCGGGATTGGCTGGCGGTATCGCGACGCCAAGGGGAAGGTCATCCGCGACCGCGAGGAAATCGACCGGCTGAACGCGATCGCGCTGCCGCCCGCCTATGAGGATGCCTGGTTCTGTCCCGCGCCGAACGGTCACATTCTCGCGACCGGCTATGACGCGCGCGGGCGCAAGCAATATCGCTACCACCCCGAATTCCGGCTCGCGCAGGACGCGGACAAATATGACCGCTGCGCCGCCTTCGGCCACGCCCTGCCATTGCTCCGCGCGCGGCTCGAGGATGATTTGGCCCGGAGGACACTGTGTTCCGAACGCGTCGTCGCGGCGGTCGTCCGTCTGCTCGACCTCGCGGCGCTTCGCATCGGAAACGAGCAATATGTCGCCGCGAACAAGAGTTTCGGCGCGACCACGCTTCGCCAGCATCATGCACGCCTCTCGGGCAAGACGCTTCGCCTGAACTATGTCGCCAAGGGAGGAAACCGGCGCGAGGTCACGATCAGCGACCGCAGCCTGACGACATTGGTACGCAGGCTCCAGGACTTGCCGGGACAGAAGCTGTTCCAATATGAGGATGGGGGCAGCTTGTGTGCCGTCGCGTCCGACGACGTAAACGCTTACATCCGCGAGGCAATGGGCGGCGAATTCAGCGCCAAGCATTTTCGTACCTGGCTGGCGAGCGTCGAGGCTTTCGCCTTTCTTTACGACGCCGCCGAGCCGCCGACCCTGAAGGCCATGCTCGAGCATGTCGCGGGCCGGCTGGGCAATACGCCGGCTATCGCGCGCAAGGCCTATGTTCATCCCGCGATGCTCGCAGCGGCGCAGGACCGCAGGCCGCTTGCCGACGCCGCCGGCAAGCTGCCACGCGCGACAAAATATCTTTCGCGTTACGAGCGCGGATTTTTGACTTATCTGGAGCAGGCGCCTGCGGCGGCGGAACTGCTCCGATCCGCCTGATCGAAATCAAGAGGACCCCGAAGACCCGCATGACCGTTCCCACCTCTGCCGTTGCGACCGACGCCGCCACGAAAGCCGCGCCCGCGCAGCGGGCCGCAACGACCAGTCCCCTCGAAGACCTGAGCCAGTATTGGGACACCAGCATCGCATGGGTTGACCACCACTGGTTGCAGATCGGCATCGCGATCGGCGCCGGGCTTCTCATCTATTTCCTGCTCTCGATGCTTCGCCGCCTCGCGCTTAAACATGCGCAATCGGCCGAAGGCGAGATGACGTTCACCCACATCGCCGGGCGCGTCATCCACAAGACCAAATCGACCGTGCTTGCCATCGTCGCGATCCGCCTCGTCGCGGGCTATGCCCAGCCTCCCGCGGTCATCCTGCAGACGGTCCAGTTCGTCTTCACCATCGCGGTCGTACTGCAAGTGGCGATATGGGCGCGCGAAATCGTCCTCGGACTGATCCAGCGCCGCGCCGCCGAGGGCAATAACGAAACGCTATCGAACGCGATGGGGATCATCCGGCTGCTCATCAGCGTCGCGCTGTTCGCGATCGCGGCCATCGTTATCCTCGACAATATGGGCGTCAATGTCACCGGCCTGATCGCCGGCCTCGGCATCGGCGGCATCGCAATCGGCCTCGCCGCACAAGGTATTTTCTCGGATCTTTTCGCGTCGCTATCGATCATCTTCGACCGGCCGTTCCGCGTCGGCGAGACGATCAAATACGATAGCAGCACCGCGACCGTCGAACGCATCGGGCTCAAGAGCACGCGGCTGCGGTCGGTCAACGGCGAGCTTCTGGTCATTTCGAACACAAATTTGCTCGCGAAGGAAATCACCAACTTCGCGCATCTCCACCGCCGCCGCGTGACCTTCACGATCGGTGTCATCTATCAGACCACGCCCGCAATGCTGCGCGACCTGCCAGCCCTGCTCGAGGAACAGGTCAAGGCGGCAGGACATGAGTTCATCCGTTCGAGTTTCGTAACCTTCGGTCCGTCGAGCCTCGATTTCGAATTGCTCTTCGACGTGTTTACCGAACAGTTCGAAGAGGTCGTCGCCGCGCGCACCGAGGTCGGGATCGGGTTGTTCGAGGCGCTGTCCAATGCGGGTTACGAATTCGCCTATCCGACGCAGACGACCTTTACCGCCGCGCCCGACGGAACGATGGTCATGCCCTATCCCGAGTCCCCGAAACCGAAGACGGCCGCCGTAAAGACCGCGAAGCCCGGCTGACGTTACGGCGGCGCGGCCAAACCCCTAGGGCCTTGTGCAACGCGGCAAGACAGGCCTAGAACGCGCCCCGAACCAACATACGGGGGATGATGAATGGCCACGATAACGCCGCAGGAACTGCAGACCAAGGTCGGCGAAAATATCGGCACCTCGGAGTGGGTGCTCGTGGATCAGGACATGATCAACAAATTCGCCGATGCGACGGGCGACCACCAGTTCATCCATGTCGACGAGGAAAAGGCCAAGCTGACGCCTTTCGGCGGCACGATCGCCCACGGCTTCCTGACGCTGTCGCTGATCCCGATGCTCGGTGCCAAAACCGATGCGCCCAGGATCGAGGGCATCAAGATGGGCGTCAACTATGGCGGCAACAAAGTCCGCTTCCTCGCCCCCGTCCGCTCGGGCAAGCGCGTGCGCAGCCATGTGAAGCTGCTCGAACTCGACGAAAAGCGCCCCGGCCAGTGGCAGCAGACCAACGAGATCACGGTCGAGATCGAAGGCGAGGAAAAGCCCGCGCTGATTGCCGAGTGGATCACGCAATTTTTCATCTGATCCCCGTCGTCATCCGGCCGACCTCCCCCGAAAAGATAACCAGAACCTAGCAGAAGGACTCCTATCATGCGTGACGCCGTCATCGTTTCCACCGCCCGCACCCCGCTCACCAAGGCGGCGCGCGGCTCGTTCAACAACACTCTCGCCCCGACGCTGGGCGCACACGCGGTTCGCGCCGCGGTCGAGCGCGCCGGCATCGAAGGCGGCGAGATCGACGACGTCCTCTTCGGCGCCGCAATGCAGCAAGGATCGCAGACGATGAACGTCGCGCGCCTGATCGCGCTGCGCTCGGGCCTGCCCGTCACCGTCCCCGGCATGTCGATCGACCGCCAGTGCTCGTCGGGCCTGATGACGATCGCGACCGCCGCGAAGCAGATCATCGTCGACCGTCAGGACATCGCGGTCGCCGGCGGCATCGAGAGCATCTCGAAGGTCAGCGGCAGCGGCAAGGTCTTCATCGAGACCGACGCCGAGCTGATCGCGATGCACAAGGACACCTATATGCCGATGATCGGCACCGCCGAAGTCGTCGCCAAGCGCTACAACATCAGCCGCGAATATCAGGATGAATATTCGCTCCAGTCGCAGCAGCGGACCGCCGCCGCGCAGGCCGCGGGCAAATATGACGAGGAAATCGTCGCCTGCCCCGCGACCATGGCGGTGGTGAACAAGGAAACCCAGGAAGTCACCTTCAAGGACGTCGTCGCCGACAAGGACGAGTGCAACCGCCCCGACACCACGATCGAAGGGCTCGCCAGCCTCAAGCCGGTGATGGGCGAAGGCCACACGATCACCGCGGGCAACGCCAGCCAGCTCGCCGACGGCGCCTCGGCCTGCGTCGTAATGGAAGCCAAGGTTGCCGAGAAAAAGGGCCTCCAGCCGCTCGGGCGCTACGTCGGCATGGCGGTCGCGGGCACCGAGCCCGACGAAATGGGCATCGGCCCCGTCTTCGCCATCCCGAAGCTGCTCGAACGCTTCGAGCTCAAGATGGACGACATCGGCCTCTGGGAACTCAACGAAGCCTTCGCCGTGCAGGTTCTCTATTGCCGCGACAAGCTCGGCATTCCGAACGAGCTGCTCAACGTCAACGGCGGCTCGATCTCGATCGGTCACCCCTTCGGCATGACCGGTGCGCGCTGCGTCGGCCACGCGCTGATCGAGGGCAAGCGCCGCGGCGTCAAATATGCCGTCGTCACCATGTGCATCGGCGGCGGTCAGGGCGCTGCAGGCCTGTTCGAGGTCTTCTGACTTGCGGCTGAGTGCTCCGCGTATCGAGCCGGTCGATCTCGACCGGCTCGATGCCGACCAGCGCGCCGCGCTCGAACCCTTGCTTGCCTCCGAACGGGGCAGGGTCGGGGGCGGCAAGATCCTCAACGTCTTCCGCACCCTCGCCCATGCACCGAAGGCACTTACGGCCTTCCTCGGCTGGGGCAACTATATCCTCTCGAAGCGCAATGCACTCAGCTCTCGCGACCGCGAGCTGGTCATTCTGCGCACGGGCTATAACTGCCGCTCGGGTTACGAGTGGACGCAGCACAAGCGCATCGGGCTCGACTGCGGTCTGACCGGGGCCGAGATCGAGCGCATCAAGGCGGGGCCCGACGCCGACGGCTGGAGCGACCTCGACCGCGCGATGCTCCGCGCGACCGACGACCTCACGAGCAATCATTTCATATCCGACGCAAGCTGGGCCGCGCTCGCGCCGCTCGGCGACAAGGGCCGCATGGATCTGGTCATGACCGTCGGCCAATACACGCAGGTTTCGATGATGCTGAACAGCTTCGGCATCCAGGTCGAGGATGGCTGGGAGGTCGACCCCGACCTCAAGGCCTGACATTTTAGGAGAGAGGCATGAGTGCTATCGGAGTGATCGCGACGCTGCGCGTCCAGCCCGGCAAGGAAGCCGATTTCGAGGCTGTGTTCGCCGAACTCGCCGCCGCAGTGAATGCGAACGAACCCGGAAACAGTTTCTACAAGCTGTTCCGCACCGACGAAACCGGCACCTACAAGGTGCTCGAATGCTATGACGACATGGCCGCCGTCGAGGCGCATCGCGCGGCAGCGCATTTCCGCGAAATGGGTGCCCGCTTCGGCCCATGGCTCGCCGGCGCCCCCGAGATCGAACGGCTGGCGGCGGTTTGAGGGGCCGCTTCCGGCCGATTGCTGGTCTATCCTTCGCCGTCAGGAAATGACCGGTTGGAATCAGAGAGTGCTCCCCGCGGCGTAGCCGTGGGGAGGAAGGCCGCTGCCGCAGGCGGCAGTGGAGGGGCGAAGACGTTGCGCCCCGGAGTCCTTCCGTCAGCGTTACGTGCTGCCACCTCCCCTAGCTGCGCTACAGGGAGGATTGAACTCGCGATTGGCGCAAGGCCGCCAGCCCCCAACCCGCAGCTGCCGTGCCTCAATCCACCTCGGCAATATCCGCCGACCGGTCACCCATCAGGTACCGCGGTCCCGCGCCGCGCTGCGCCGCCTTGTCCTCGCGGTTGTAGAGCCCGCATTTCTTCAGCGACAGGCAACCGCAGCCGATGCACGCACCCAGCAGTTCCTGCGTGCGTTCCAGCGCGGCGATCTGCTCCGCGATGCGCGCCTGCAACCCCGCGCTGATCCGCGCCCAGTCGGCGGCATTGGGTGTGCGTCTCGCGGGCAACCGCGCCAGTTCGGTCCCAATCTCCTCGAGACTCAGGCCCAGATTCTGCGCGATCAGGATGAAGGACACGCGGCGAATATCGGCCCGCAGGAAGCGCCGCTGCCCACCCCGGCTTCGCAGCGCCGCGAGCAACCCCTTTTCCTCGTAAAAGCGGATCGCCGACACCGCGACCCCCGTGCGTCTCGCAAGCTCGCCGATCGCGAGGAGGTCGCTCCGGTGCATGACGTTTCCCTTCCCGCTTTTCGCCTTGATCTAAACCTTACTTCAGCTTTCATATACCCGGGCGTCAACCCGAATCACGAAAGACAATTCATGACGCACCCTTTCATCGAACATGTGAACCTGACCGTCAGCGATCCCGACCGCACCGCGGGCATCCTGTCCGCAATCTTCGGCTGGCACGAACGCTGGCGCGGTCCCGCACGCGACGGCGGGCGGACCATTCACCTCGGCAGCGACGCTGCCTATATCGCGCTCTACACCGGCCCCGACGGCGAGCATGCCGGCGCGCGCTATCCGAAGGGCGAGCCACTCAACCATGTCGGGGTACAGGTCGACGATCTCGACACGATCGAAATGCGCGTAAAGGCAGTTGGCCTGACCCCGTTCAACCACGGCGATTACGAGCCTGGCCGGCGCTTCTATTTTTTTGATCCCGACGGCATCGAATATGAGGTCGTCAGCTATTCGGAGCCGCGTCCACGCTGAGCGGCGCAACATCCGGCATTCAGAGGCGTTGATCGGATATCGGGGGGGGCCGCAAAGGAGTTTCGACCGATGAGCGACGATATCAAAACCACCTTCTGGAAGGCGATCGCCGCCAGCCCTTATGTCATGGTCGGCATGACCGGCGAGCGCGAGCATCACATTCCGATGAACGCCCAGCTCGACAAGGATGCGAACAGCGCGTGGTGGTTCTTCACCGCAACCGACAATCGCCTCGCGGCAGGCGGTCCGGCGATGGCGCAATTTGCATCGAAGGGCCACGACCTGTTTGCCTGTATCTCGGGCACGCTGCGCCGCGAGGAGGATCGGACCGTGCTCGACAAGCTGTGGAACAATGGCGTCGCGGCCTGGTATCCGGGCGGCAAGGACGACCCCAAGCTCGTCCTGCTGCGCTTCGACCTTGAGGACGCCGAAATCTGGACCGCCGACCCCGGGATCAAGGGGATATTCAAGCTGATGACCGGTATGACGATGAAGGATGGCGATCTCGGCAAGCACGCCGAAGTCGCCCTCTAGCGATCAAGGGACGGGCGGCGCGATCCGCCCTTCGCGGAATTCGAATCCGCCCTCGCGGTCGCGCGCCAGCAGCGCGGGGCCGTCGAGGTCGACCCATTTCGCGCGTTGCGCCAGAACGAACGCCGGCGCGATCGCAAGGCTGGTGCACAACATGCACCCGACCATGATCGACAGGCCTGCGGCGTCGGCGGCGTCGGCAATGCGTAGCGCCTCGGTCAGCCCGCCCGCCTTGTCGAGCTTGATATTCACCCCGTCGTAAAAAGGCCCGATGCGCGCGACATCTGCCGCGGTCTGGCAACTTTCGTCGGCAACGAATGGCACCGGGGCATAAATCGGGTCGAGCAGCGCGTCGGCGCCGACCGGCACCGGTTGTTCGATCATCTCGATGCCCATATCGGCAAGCGCCTCGGCCTCGCTCAAAATATCGATCTGGCCCCAGCTTTCATTGGCATCGACGATCAGCCGCGCGTTCGGCGCCCCCTTGCGGACCCCCGCGACACGCAGCCGGTCGTCCTCGCCGGTGAGCTTCAGTTTGAGCAGATGATAGCCGTCGGCCTCGGCCGTCGCCGCGGCTTCGGCCATCGCGCCGGGCGAGCCGAGCGAAATGGTGAAAGCCGTCGTGCGCGCGGTCGGCGCGCCCTCGCAACCGGCGAGTTGCCACAGGCGCAGCCCGCGCTGGCTCGCTTCCAGATCCCAGAGCGCGCAATCGAGCGCGTTGCGCGCCGCGCCTGGGCCCATGATCTCCTGAATGACCGCGCGCGCCTCCGCTGCACCCAGGTCCGCGATATGCTGCGACGCATGGAGAATCTGGTCGCGGCACCCGGCCGCATCCTCGCCGAGATAATAGACCGGCGTTCCCTCGCCGCGCCCTGTGGCACCGCCGGCTTCGACCTCGGCGACGACGATATCGACATGGTCCTTCGCGCCGCGGCTGATCACGAACTCGCCCGCGACCGGCCAGCGCTCGACCCGCGCGCTTTTCAGTTGGATAGCCATGAATGAAGGCTAGTGTAGATCGCGATGAGCGACAAACCCCTTTCGGCCAGATCCCTTTCGGCCAAATCCCTTTCGGAGCGCATCGGCGATCTCGGCCGCCGCCTCGCAGTCGAAGCGCACGCCGCGTGGTTCGCGGCGCGCGATCCGCGTGTGCCTTGGTCTGCGCGTCTGCTCGCAGTTGCGGTCGCCGCTTACGCCCTGTCGCCGATCGACCTGATCCCCGATTTCATTCCGGTCCTCGGCTGGCTCGACGACCTCGTCATCGTGCCGCTCGGCCTGATCCTCGTGCGCCGCATGATCCCTGCACCGCTCTGGACCGAACTCCACGCCGCCGCCGAAGCCGCGAGCGATCGCCCGTCGAGCCGCGCCGGCATGCTCTTCATTCTCCTGGTCTGGGCGGCCTTGCTCTATATCGTCTATTGGTCCGTGCGAACGTCCCCCTGGCATTGAAGGAGCGCGGAGAAACGGACATGGCAAAGCTCGTTTTCGGCATGAACCAGTCGCTCGACGGCTATGTCGATCACGACAGGATGGAGACCGGTCCGGCGCTCTTTCGGCATTGGACCGACCATATGGCCAATCTCACCGGCAGTATTTACGGGCGCCGGATGTACGAGATCATGCGGTATTGGGACGATGACGATCCCGAGTGGACCGCAGAGCTACAGACGTTCGCTGCCGCATGGCGGCGCCAGCCCAAATGGGTCGCATCGCGCACGGCGACATCGGCCGGCCCCAACGCCATCCTCGTCGAGGGCGACGTCGCGGCACTGGCGCGGGATCTGAAGACACGGCTCGACGGAGAGATCGCGGTGTCGGGACCCGATCTGGCGCAAAGCCTGACCGACGCCGGCCTCATCGACGAATATCGGCTCTATCTGCATCCCGCGGTACTCGGCCACGGCACGCCCTTCTTCGCTGGCCCAAGGCCACCGCTCCGGCTGGTTGCAACCGACAGGGTGAGCGAAGAGGTGATCCGGCTGACCTACGCGCCGGCCTGACAACCGTCCCCGACCCATGTCTTATTTGGTGTGGGAAGCAGCCCTTCCCTTATCCGTCATCCCGGGCTTGACCCGGGATCCCGCTTTTTCCGGTGAACGAATGGCCCTCGATCTCAAGCGGGACCCCGGATCGAGTCCGGGGTGACGATGCAAGATAGGATCCTCCCTGTCGCGTAGCGATGGGGATGGGGCCCGCCCCCCGCCGGCGCGGGGGGGGGGGGGCCGGCGGACCCCCCGACCCCCCCCCG
>JAEWIL010000175.1 GCA_023387085.1 Pseudomonadota bacterium
GATCCGGAATCCCGCTTTCCACCGTTGCTGAGCGGGACCCCGGATCAAGTCCGGGGTGACGAAAGAAGAATAGGGAAGAATGACATGCAGGTTTACTACGATCGCGACGCCGACCAGGATCTGATCAAGGGCAAGAAGGTCGCCATCCTCGGCTATGGCAGCCAGGGCCACGCCCACGCGCAGAATCTGCGCGACAGCGGCGTGCGCGAAGTCGCGATCGCGCTCCGCCCCGGTTCGGCAACCGCGAAGAAGGCCGAGGGCGCTGGTTTCAAGGTTCTCTCGAACAAGGAAGCCGCCGCATGGGCCGACGTCATCATGATCGCCGCTCCCGACGAGCATCAGGCGAAAATCTATTATGACGACCTCGCCGACAATCTGAAGCCGGGCGCCGCGCTCGCCTTCGCGCACGGCCTCAACATCCACTTCGGCCTGATCGAGGCGCGCCCCGACATCGACGTCTTCATGGTGGCGCCGAAGGGCCCCGGCCACACTGTGCGCAGCGAATATCAAAAGGGCGGCGGCGTCCCCTGCCTGATCGCGGTCGCGCAGGAAGCATCGGGGAACAGCGGCAATGGTCATGCGAAGGCGCTCGCCCTCTCCTACGCGTCTGCCGTGGGCGGCGGCCGCAGCGGCATCATCGAGACGACCTTCAAGGAAGAGTGCGAAACCGATCTCTTCGGCGAGCAGGCGGTGCTCTGCGGAGGCGTGACCCACCTGATCCAGGCGGGGTTCGAAACGCTGGTCGAGGCGGGCTATGCCCCCGAAATGGCCTATTTCGAATGCCTCCACGAAACCAAGCTGATCGTCGACCTGCTGTATGAGGGCGGCATCGCCAACATGCGCTATTCGATCTCGAACACCGCCGAATATGGTGACATCAAGACCGGTCCGCGCATCATCACCGAAGAGACGAAAGCAGAGATGAAGCGCGTCCTCGCCGATATTACCTCGGGTCGCTTCGTGAAGGACTTCGTCCTCGACAACCAGGCCGGCCAGCCCGAACTGAAGGCGAGCCGCAAGGCCGCCGCCGCGCACCAGATCGAAAAGACCGGCGCCGAGCTTCGCGCGATGATGCCGTGGATCGCGAAGAACAAGCTCGTCGACAAGGCGGTCAACTGACGCAAGCGGGTTCCGCAATCGCGGATGCAAGATCGGGGTCGGACGATGGCATCATCGTCCGACCTTGAACTCGTCCGTGAATGCGGCTCGATTTCGGGAGCAAATTTTCGACCCAGGGAGCATCTATGCCGGACCGCCCTTCTCCCTTTCATGCTCATCGCAAGGATCTGGCCGGGCTTGCATCGGCCGACCGGCGGCGCGCGCTCGCGCCGCGCACCGGCATCGACTTCGCCTCGAACGACTATCTCGCGCTCGCAGGTTCCTATGCGCTCGGCGAAGCGATCGCCGCAGGACTCGATCGCGGCCTTCCCGCCGGGTCCGGCGGCTCGCGCCTGCTGCGCGGCAATCACCCGGAGCATGAGGCGCTCGAAGACCATGCGGCGCGCCATTATGGCAGCGAGGCCGCGCTCTTCTTTTCGACCGGCTTTGCGGCCAATGCCGCGCTGTTCGCGACGTTGCCGCAACGCGGCGACCTGATCGTCCATGACGAGCTCATCCACGCGAGCGCACACGACGGGATGAAGCTTGGCCGCGCCGGGCGCGTCGACGCCCGCCACAACGACGCACAGGCTTTCGACGATATCATCGCGCGCTGGCGCCGTGGCGGCGGCAGCGGGACGCCGTGGATCGCGGTCGAAAGCCTCTATTCGATGGATGGCGACCGCGCTCCGCTCGCCGATCTCTCGGCGGTTGCGGGTCGCCACGACGCCGTGCTGATCGTCGACGAGGCGCATGCCACCGGCGTCTATGGTCCCGCCGGTCAGGGCCTTGCGCACCAACTCGCGCCGCGCGAAAACCTTATCACCCTCCACACCTGCGGCAAGGCGCTGGGCTGCGAGGGCGCGTTGCTCTGCGGCCCCGCGATCGTCCGCGACTTCATCGTCAATCGCGGACGTCCCTTCATCTTCTCCACCGCGCCGTCGCCGTTGATGGCGTGGCTTGTTCGCCAGGCACTCGAAATTGTCGCGAACGAACCCGAGCGCGCCGCGCGCCTTCACGGCCTCGTCCGCCACGCCGAAAGCCGTCTCGCTCCGCTCGGTATCGCGGCGAGCGGCAGCCAGATCATTCCCGTCGTCATCGGCGACAATGCCCGCACGATGCAGATCGCTGCTGCGCTGCAGGCGGCGGGCTTCGACGTCCGCGGCATCCGCCCGCCGACAGTTCCGCACGGCACCGCCCGGCTTCGCATCGCGATCACGCTCAATGTCGGGACCGGTGACATTGACGCCATGACCGAAACGCTTTCGGCCGCTATGGCCGCGGCATGACCCGCTTCGTCATTACCGGCACCGACACCGGCATCGGCAAGACCGTCTTTTCCGCCGCGCTCGCGCGCGCGCTGAACCTGCCCTATTGGAAACCGATCCAGTCGGGACTCGACGAGGAAACCGACAGCGAAGTCGTCGCTCGCCTAGCGAGCGTGCCGGTGCGTCCCGAAGCGTACCGCCTCGTCACCCCTGCCTCACCGCACCTCGCGGCAGAAATCGACGGGATCATCATCGACGCCGACCAGCTCGCGCCGCCGGAAGGCGACCTGTTGATCGAAGGCGCCGGCGGTGCGCTCGTCCCCGTCACCCGTACGCTGCTCTATGCCGACCTTTTTGCGCGGTGGCGGATTCCGGTCATCGTCTGCGCCCGCACGACGCTTGGCACGATCAACCACAGCTTGCTGACGATCGAGGCGTTGAAGCGCCGGGGCGTCCCGATCCACGGCATCGCCTTCCTCGGCGAAGCGGCCCAGGACAGCGAGGCGATCGTCGCAAAGATCGGCGGCGTCCGCCGGCTCGGGCGCCTGCCCATGGTCGATCTGCTGACGCCCGACACGCTCGCCGCCGCCTTTTCCGCCAATTTCGACTGCGCCGATTTCACATGATCTCGCCCGTCTGGCACCCCTTCACCCAGCACGGCCTCGGCGAGGAATTTCCGCTGGTAGCCCGCGCCGACGGCGCGCGCCTCTACGATGCCCACGGCAACTATTGGATCGACGCGATATCGAGCTGGTGGGTCACGACGCACGGCCACGCGCACCCGCGCATCATGGCCGCGATCCGCGCCCAGACCGAAAAGCTCGACCAGCTCATCTTCGCCGGCTGGACGCACGAGCCCGCCGAAAGCCTCGCCGCCGAACTGGTCCGCATCACCCCCGACCCGCTGACCCGCGTCTTCTTTTCGGATTCGGGCTCGACCAGCGTCGAGGTCGCGCTGAAAATGGCGCTCGGCTATTGGTATAATATCGGAGAGGCGCGCAGCCGCATCCTCGTCCTCGAGCACAGCTATCATGGCGACACGATCGGCACGATGTCGGTCGGTGAGCGCGGCGTTTACAACCGAGCCTGGCAGCCTTTGCTGTTCGACGTCGATACGATCCCCTTCCCGCGCGAAGGCATGGAGCAGGCGACGCTCGACGCGCTTGAAGCGGCCTGCGTCCAAAAGCCCGCGGCGTTCATCGTCGAACCGCTGATCCTCGGCGCGGGCGGGATGCTGATCTATCCCGCCTGGGTGCTGGCGGAGATGCGCGCGATCTGCGCGCGCCATGGGGCCCTTTTCATCGCCGACGAGGTCATGACCGGCTGGGGTCGCACCGGCACGCGCTTCGCCTGCGAACAAGCCGGCGTGATCCCGGACATCGTCTGCCTGTCGAAGGGCCTGACCGGCGGCGCAATGCCGCTCGCGGTAACTCTGTGCATCGAGCCGATCTTCGCAGCGCATTATTCGACCGACCGCGCCAAAACCTTCTATCATTCGTCGAGCTATACCGCGAATCCGATCGCCTGCGCTGCCGCGAACGCGAACCTCGAAATCTGGCGCGACGAGCCGGTACAGCAACGCATCGACGCGCTATCCGACGCGCAGGCCGCACATCTGACGATGCTGAGCGACAATCCGCGGGTCGAAGCGCCCCGCCGCCTCGGCACGATCGCGGCGTTCGACGTCGTGGTGCAGGATTCTGGCTATCTCTCCAATCTTGCGCCGCGTCTGATCGCGTTCCATCGCGAAAACGGCGTGCTTCTCCGCCCGCTCGGCAACTGCGTCTATGTGATGCCGCCCTATTGCATTACGCCCGAGGAACTCGCGCATGTGTGGACGACGATAGGAGCGGCGCTCGACAATCTGTAGTGGCGGTTAGCCACCGACAGGGGACCTTTCTTCATCGTCATCCCGGACCGGCGAAGCAGCTTCCGGGCGCTGCCCCCGACCCGTCGTCGCCCACGACCACCACCCTTGCGACCAAGCCGCGCCAAAACCATATGCCAAACATCGACCTGGTCTCGCCAGTTCGGCTGAGGTTCATCTTCGCGGCCTATGCCTGCCGTCAGGGGATGGTCGCCAGGGAATGCGTAATGAAAAAGCCTGCCCCGTTTCTGCTCCTGCTCTTCGCGCTCGCCGTCCCGGCGCATGCGCAGGACGAGGATCTCGCGCAAACCGGTACGCCGCCCGAACGCATGTCGGTGCTCTACACCTATGGCGACGAGCCCTGCCCCCCGCCGCAGGGCGACGAAATTGTCGTCTGCGCGCACCAGCCCGAAACCGAACGCTATCGCGTCCCCAAGGCGCTGCGCCACAAGGAGGAGGACACGTCGGCGGGCGGCGGGTCCTGGGCTTCGGCAGTCGACAGCTATACCAATGGCGCCGCCGCAGCGAGCCGCCCGAACAGTTGCTCGCCGGTCGGCAGCTATGGCTATACGGGCTGCACCGCCGCCGCGCTGCGCCAATGGTTCGAGGAACGCCGCGCGATGAGCGCGCAACGGCAAGGCGGCGCGGCCTCGCCGAATTGACGCGGCCCCCTTCGCTCGCCTAGCCTGCGCCTCCCCAAACAGGAGGTATCCATGCGCCTTTTCGCTCCCCCCGCCGCCCTTGCCGCAATCATGCTCGCCGTCGTCGCAGTTCCCGCCGTCATCGCGCAGCCGCCGTCGAGCGCGCCCGGTGCACCCGACAAGACGCGCGTTACGGCCGGCACCTATGCCGTCGACCCCAATCACACGATGGTCGTCTGGCAAGTCGATCACCTCGGCTTCAGCAATTACACCGGCATCTTCGGCGACGTGACCGGTACCCTGGTCCTCGATCCGAAGAATCTTGCAGCGTCCAAGGTCGATGTGACGATCCCGGTCATCAAGGTCACGACCGCGAACGCCGGCCTCACGGCGCATCTGCTTCGCGCCGGAAAGGATGGCGGCAAGCCCGATTTCTTCGGCCCGGCGGCAGCCGACGCGAAATTCGTCTCGACCCATGTTGTCGTCGACGACGAAGGCGACGAGGCGAAGGTGACGGGCAACCTCACCCTGAACGGCGTGACCAAGCCCGTGACTCTCGACGTCGATTTCCACGGCGCCGGCGCAATGGGCGGTCAGGAGAATGTGGGTTTCGAGGCCGAAGCGAAGATCAGACGCAGCGATTTCGGGCTCGGCTTCGGCGTCCCGATGGTCAGCGACGAGGTCGAACTCAAGATTCATGCCGCATTTCAGAAGCTGTAAGCGGGTTATAGCCGATCGCCACTGCGCCGGATTCGGCTGAAATCCTCTCGTCCTGACGACCGGAAACGGCGGCGCGCCGAAATGGGTTTGCGCCGCCGCCGTTTGGGGCGTTATGTACGACCGCACAAAATGGTTAACTTGTGTGGGGGCCGATCGGCATATGAAGAATAATCCCGTCTTTTTCCTGGGCGCGGCTACACTGGCCATCGCTGCTGCGATGCCGGCGGCGACCGCGCAGGACACGACGACCGTGAAGCGCATCGACCGGCTCGAGAAGGAGATGCGCGCCGTTCAGCGTCAGGTCTTCCCCGGCGGCGCGCCGACCTTCAGCGGCGGAGAAATCGCGCCCGATAAGACCCCGGGCGAGCGGTCGAACGCCGCAACGCCGGTCGCCGACCTCACCGCGCGGGTCGACGCGCTGGAATCGCAGCTCCAGACGCTGACCGGCCAGACCGAACAGAATGCCTTCCATCTGCGCGAACTGGAAAAGCAGTTCGCGGCGTACAAGAGCGAGATGGACAAGCGCTTCCCGGCCGCGGAAGCGCCGGCCGAAGCGACCCCCGCCAGCCTGCCCGTAGTCGCGGCGCCCAAACCCGCCGCGACACCGGCAACCACGGCTGCGACGGCGCCGACCAAAAAGCCTGCGGCCACGCCGGCCGCGAAGCCCGGCACGCCGGACGCGGCCCGCCTCGCGCTCGTCAAGAAGGTCGAAATCCCCGCATCGGGCAACGAACAGCAGGACGCCTATGATTATGGGTTCCGGCTGTGGAGCGCGAAACTCTATCCCGAGGCGCAGGCCCAGCTCAAGACGGTGGTCACCAAATGGCCGAAGAGCAATCAGGCAAGCTATGCTCAAAACCTGCTCGGCCGCGCCTATCTCGATGAAGGCAAGCCGAGCCTCGCCGCGGTCGCCTTTTACAACAACTACAAGGATCGGCCGAGTGGCCCGCGCGCGCCGCACAGCCTGATGTACATGGGCGTCGCGCTCGACAAGCTCGGCCGCAAGGCCGACGCCTGCAAGGCGTTCCGCGAGCTCGAAGAGGTCTATGGCGACAAGGCGCCGCAGGATGTCCGTACCGATGCAGCCGCCGCAAAAGCAAAAGCAGGCTGCTGACAGCGGCGACGCCGTCGACCGGCTCGGGCACGAACTTGCCGCGCTCGCCGGACCCGATTGGCAGCGGCTCCATTACGGAGTGGCGGTTTCGGGCGGTCCCGACAGCATGGCTCTGCTCTGGCTGATGGCCACGCTGCTACCCGGCCAGGTCCGGGCGGCGACGGTCGATCACGGCCTGCGCAAGGGGTCGGACGAGGAAGCCCGGATGGTCGCGGGTTTCTGCGAGCGCGAACATATCCCTCACGACACGCTGCTGCCGGCGACGCCGATCCGCGGCTCGCAACAGGCCGCGGCGCGCGCCGAACGCTATCGTTTGCTCGAAACATGGCGGCAAGCAAATGGCGTCGCGCATATCCTCACCGCGCATCACGCCGACGACCAGCTCGAAACCATCGTGATGCGGCTCAACCGCGCCAGCGGCGTCGGTGGGCTCGCCGCGATTCGCGCCCGCAACGGCGTCATCCTGCGCCCGTTGCTCTACTGGCGCCGGCAAGCCTTGGTGCAAATCGCCTTCGACAACGACATTCCCTTTGTCGAGGACCCGTCGAACGCCGACGACCGGTTCGACCGCGCCCGGCTGCGCCAGGCGCTGCGCTCGCAGACGACGCTCGATGTCGAGGCAGCCGCGCGTTCGGCACGCTGGCTCGCCGAAGCCGACGACGCGATCGACTGGGCGGTCGACAGGCTGATCGCCTCGTGGCCCGACGCATCCGACATCGCCGTCATTCGCGATGCAGGCTATCCGCCAGAGATTTTTCGCCGTGTCGTCACCCAGCGGCTGCGGGCCAACGACTCGCAGCTCGCGCTGCGCGGCGCCTCGCTCGATGGCGTGATCGCCGCGATGAAGGAAGGACGGCGCGCGATGGTCGGCGCGCTACTGATCGACGCGGTTCCCGGTTTGGGGGGCACAATCTGGCGCATTTCCGCTGCGCCGCGCCGGAAAACGGGAAAATAGGACAATCTGGCTCATTGTCATTTAACCCGATTATCCTACATTATCGGGATTGATGCGCGAACATGCGCGATGTTTGGAAAGTTTCCGATGCCGGACGACAAGGAACCGCAGGGCAACCCCTGGATAAAGAGCGTGATGATCTGGAGCGGCATTCTGTTTGCCATGCTCCTCGTCGCGTCGGTATTCGGAGGCGCCTCGCAGCCGGTCGGCAACACCCTCGCCTATTCCGAATTCCGGCAGAAGGTGCAGGAAGGCGCGGTCAAGGACGTCGTTCTGTCGGAAGATCGAGTCACGGGCACGCTCTCGAACGGAGACCGCTTTACCGCGAATATCGTCCGCGACCCCGAACTGCTGAAGATGCTCAATGAAAATGGCGTCAAATATGACGGAAAGCCGACCGAAACCGGCAATGTCTGGGTCTATATCCTTGTCCAGTCGCTGCCCTTCCTGCTGATTCTCGGTATTGCCTTCTTCGTGTTCCGCCAGGTGCAGAAGAATAACGGATCGGGCGCGATGGGCTTCGGCAAGTCGCGCGCGAAGATGCTGACCGAAAAGCAGGGCCGCGTGACGTTCGACGACGTCGCCGGCATCGACGAAGCGCGCGAGGAACTCGAGGAAATCGTCGAGTTCCTGAAGGACCCGAGCAAATTTTCGAAACTCGGCGGCCAGATTCCGAAGGGCGCGCTTCTCGTCGGCTCGCCGGGTACGGGCAAGACCCTGCTCGCCCGCGCGATCGCTGGCGAGGCCGGCGTCCCCTTCTTCACCATTTCGGGTTCTGACTTTGTCGAGATGTTCGTGGGCGTCGGCGCCAGCCGCGTCCGCGACATGTTCGAACAGGCCAAGCGCAACGCGCCGTGCATCGTGTTCATCGACGAAATCGATGCGGTCGGCCGCCATCGCGGCGCAGGCCTCGGCAACGGCAATGACGAACGCGAACAGACACTCAACCAGCTGCTCGTCGAGATGGACGGCTTCGAAGCGAACGAGGGTATCATCATCGTCGCGGCGACCAACCGCCCCGACGTGCTCGATCCCGCGCTGCTGCGTCCCGGCCGCTTCGACCGCCAGGTCGTCGTCCCGCGCCCCGACATCGAGGGTCGCCAGAAGATCCTCGAAGTCCACACGCGCAAGAAGCCGCTCGCGCCCGACGTCGACCTCCGCCGCATCGCCCGCGGCACGCCGGGCTTCTCGGGCGCCGATCTCGCCAACCTGTGCAACGAAGCGGCACTGCTCGCGGCCCGCAAGGGCAAGCGCCTGATCGCGTCGGACGAGTTCGAGGAAGCCAAGGACAAGGTAATGATGGGCGCCGAGCGTCGCTCGATGGTCATGACCGAGGACGAGAAGAAGGCGACCGCCTATCACGAGGCCGGCCACGCGCTCGTCTCGCTCCATGTCGAGCACAACGACCCGCTACACAAGGTCACCATCATTCCGCGCGGCCGTGCCCTCGGCGTGACATGGAATCTGCCCGAACGCGACCGCTATTCGCAGAATATGAAGCAGATGAAGGCGCGCCTTGCGCTCTGCTTCGGCGGCCGCATCGCCGAACAGTTGATCTACGGCAAGGACGAACTCAACACCGGCGCGTCCAACGACATCCAGCAGGCGACCGACATGGCCCGCGCCATGGTCATGGAATATGGCATGTCGGAAAAGCTTGGCTGGCTGCGCTATCGCGACAATCAGGACGAGGTGTTTCTTGGCCACAGCGTCTCGCGCGCGCAGAATATGTCCGAAGAGACCGCCAAGCTGATCGACGCTGAAGTCCGCCGGCTCGTCGAGGAAGGCGAAAAGACCGCGCGCAAGGTTCTCACCGACAATATCGACGAGCTGCACCTGCTCGCCGGTGCGCTGCTCGAATATGAGACACTGTCGGGCGAGGAAGCGAAGCGCGCAATCAAGGGCGAGGATATCGGCCGCGAGAACGACCAAGACAAGCACGGCACCCCCGTTCAGGGTCATGCTGGCGGTCTGCCGCAGATCAAGCGCAAGCCGCGGCCCTTTGGCGATGCCAACCCGCAGGGCGTCTGATTCAGACCCTGTTCATTGATTTGGCACGATTTCGGTCCGTATGACCAAAGGGGCCATGCGGATCGGATTGGCCTTTGCCGCGCTCGGCGCGAGCCTTTTGCTGTGCGGCATGGCGCCGGGCGACATGAGCGTTGCGGCCTTCCTGGCGCGCGCCGGGCAGCTTGAGCGGCTCGGCCCGCTGGCGATCGCGACCCCGGAAGCGCATTATCTGAAGGGCGAGGTTATCGCCGCCGGCAAGCGCTACAAGGCGCGCATCGATGCCGAACGCAAAGCGGGCCGCAAGACCACGAGCTGCCCGCCCGAAAGCGGATCTCTCACCCCCGAACAATGGCTCGCGCATCTGCGAAGCTACCCGGCGCAATCGCGCAAATCGATCTCCATCTATTCGGCATTCGACGGGCTGATGCGCAAACGCTATCCGTGCCCCTCCTGATGCGGAGCACGGGCCGGAGGACGCTGCAAATATGACGATTTATTGCGATGAATCGGGCGGGCTCAACACCGGCGTGATGACCTTTTCCGCCGTGATGCTGTCGCCCGACGCCGCGGCGGCGATCCAAGACCGGTTTCGAGCCGTCACGGGATTGCGCGGCGAACTCAAGGGCAGCCGGATCAGCCTGACCGAGCGTGCCTATCTGCTCGAGCTCTTCGATCGCGCCGGGGGACGGGCCTGGGTCGCGGTAGCGAAACGCGACCGGATCGTGCCGCCTGCCGACGGGAAGGCGGTGAGCGATCTGGCGCTCTATACGGCGCTGCTCGATCTCGCGGTGAGCCGCTGGCTTCCCGAGACCGGCGGCGTCTGTACCGACGTGGTCATCGACGACGGGCGGTATGACCCCGTCATCCTCGCCGGCGTTCGCGAGAGTATCCAGAGCGGGCTCGCCGGCTGGGGTCGGGCCTCGCTCGCCGACAGCCGCCGCTCGGACGGTGTCCAGATCGCCGACGTTGTCGCGAACAGCCTGTTCAACGTCGAGATCGGCTCGCCTCGGGCGCACCGTATCGGCGTCATCATCGAACCGCTGCTCGCCTCGCGCGCGCTACGCGTCGCCGAACTCACCCGGCTCCCCTGACCGATCGCGCCCAATGCAAAAAGGGCCGCGGTTTCCCGCAGCCCCCTTGGTGATCGATTGCACTCGGCGCTTATTCGAAGTCGCCACCGCCACCGGCCGGGCTGCGCGGCGGCGCAGCGGCGGTCAGGCGCAGGGCCTCGGCCGAACGCGCGATCGAGCTGATTTCGTCGGGGGTATCGTCATCGTCGACGACGACCTTCTGCAGCGAACCGACGAGCGCATCGCTCAGATCGGCAGGGCGGATGGTCTGTTCGGCGATTTCGCGAAGCGCGACGACGGGATTTTTGTCGCGATCACGATCGATCGTCAGTTCCGAACCGCCCGAAATTTCGCGGGCGCGGTGCGCCGAGAGCAGCACCAGATCGAAGCGGTTGGAAACCTTGTCGACGCAATCTTCGACGGTAACGCGGGCCATGTGTTTTCCTTAAGTCGGAGAGCCAGCCGGAGGCTTGGCGGCAAGCGCTGCGCGCTAGCAGGGGGCGCCGGCAATGTCAATAAAACCGCCGCCCTTGCGGCCCCCGCGCAGGCCCGCCTATGAGCGAGGCATGACCGAGCCTGCCCACCCCGCCAGCAATGTGCAGACGCTCAAGGCCGAAGTCGCCGGGCACCGGCTGGAGGTCATCTTCAACGGCGAGCACAGGCTGGAACGCCTGTTGACGCTTATCAACGGCGCGATCCGCAGCGTCGACATGATCATGTATATCTTTCGGCACGACGAAGCGGGCACCCGGATTCTCGACGCAATGACGGCCGCGGCGCGGCGCGGGGTCCGGGTGCGCGCGGTGATCGACAGCTTTGGATCGAATGACACGTCCGATGCCCTCTTCGCCGCGTTGCGCGCTGCCGGCGGCACGGTGATCTTCTTCTCGCGCCGCTGGCGATCGAGCTATCTCGTCCGCAACCATCAGAAATTGCTGCTGGTCGATGGCGAATATGCGGTGACCGGCGGCTTTAACATCGCCGATCCCTATCTCAGCGACCGCGCGAAGCATTGCTGGTTCGATCTCGGGATCGTCGTGCGCGGCCCGACCGTCGAGCGCATGATCGCATGGTTCGAGTCGATTTTCGCCTACACGGTCAAGGACGACGGCAAGCTGCTGGTACTGCGCCGACTGATCCGAAACTGGCCCGTCGATAAAGGTGCCGTATCCTGGCTGGTCGGCGGCCCGACACAACGCCTGTCGCCATGGGCCCGCGCGGTGCGCGGCGATCTGGCTGGCGCGCGCCGGCTCGATATGGCGATGGCCTATTTCTCGCCCGGGCAAGGCATGCTTCGCCGCCTGGGGCGTGTCGCAAGGACGGGCAAGGCACGTCTGGTCATGGCGGCAAAATCTGACAATGCCGCGACGATCGGCGCCTCGCGACTGCTTTACGGCTATCTCCTCCGGCAAAGGGCGGCGATATGGGAGTATCAGCCGTGCCGGCTGCACATGAAGCTGATCGTCATCGACGACATCGTCCATGTCGGCACTGCGAACTTCGACATGCGAAGCCTGTTCGTGAACGTCGAGGTGATGCTGCGGATCGACGACGCCGGCTTCGCCCGGCAGATGCGCGACTTTCTCGACGGGCTGAGGGATGATTGCGAAATCGTTACCGCCGAAAGCCACAAGGCGCGCGCGGGCTGGTTGACGCGATTGCGCTGGACGCTCGCATGGTTCGTCGTCGGCGTCGCCGACTACACCGTATCGCGCCGGCTGAATTTCGGTCTGGCTGAAACCGACCCGGAAACCGAGATCTAGGACCGGTCCTAGTCTTTCCAGCCCCAGAAAAGGAAGCAGGGCGGCACGTTCACCCATTCGAAGGCATTGTCGATGCGCTTGAAATGCTCGGCGAGGAAATCGCGCGCGCGGGCGCGGAACTGATAGACGAGAAAAGCGCCGCCGGGGCGCAGGACGCGGTGCGTAGCCGACGCGATCGCGGGTCCGACGCCCGCGGGCAGCGTCGAGAACGGCAGGCCCGACAGCACATAATCGGCATGTTCGAACCCGTGCGCGCGAACAATTTCCTCGACGTCGGCTGCCGAACCATGGACGGCGATGAAGCGGCTGTCGCGAATGTCTTTTCGCAGATAGTCGATGAAATCGGGGTTGGTATCGATCGCGATCAGCGTGGCATCGCCCGCCATCCGTTCGAGCACCGGCCGGCAGAACGTGCCCACGCCAGGGCCATATTCGACGAAAAGCTTGGTATTCTTCCAGTCGACCGGACGCAGCATATGCCGGATCAGCGTCGGCGAGGACGGGACGATCGACCCCACCATCACCGGATGCTTGATGAAGCCTTTCACGAACATGCCCCACGGGCCGAAAAAGCGCTTCAGCTTCTCGCGGACCCGACGGATCGGCGCGACATTCGATTGGGCGTGCGCCCGGGGGTTGGTCATGACGGCTTTCGCGTTGTTGCGGCTGCCGATTGCGTGGCAAAATCATCGCGTTCGCGCAAGAAAAGAGTCGGGCTTGACTCTCGACAGCCCCGCTTTCGCGTGTAGGGAGACGCTGGGCCGCGACGAACGGAGACCGAAAGGGGCATGATGTGACAGGGCAATCGCGTTCGATTCCCGCCGACCGCATGGCGGTACTGTTCGCGGTTATGCTCGTCGCCGCCGCGGGCAATACCGCGATGCAATCGATCCTGCCCGCGATTGGCGCCAAGCTCCACATTCCCGATGTGTGGGTCAGCCTCGCGTTCAGCTGGTCCGCGCTGCTCTGGGTTCTGACCGCGCCGCATTGGGCGCGCCAATCCGACAAGCGCGGGCGCAAGGCCTTGATGGCACGTGGGGTAATCGGTTTTTTCCTCTCGATGGCGCTTTGCGGCCTCACGCTGTGGGCGGGCCTGTCGGGATGGCTGGCGGCGGGCGCAACCTTCATCCTCTTTGCACTTTTCCGCAGCCTCTATGGCGGTTTCGGCTCGGCCGCACCGCCGGCCGTCCAGGCCTATGTCGCCGCGCGCACCGATCCCGAAGAACGCACACAGGCGCTATCGCTCGTTTCCTCGTCGTTCGGGCTCGGCACCGTAATCGGCCCGGCGGTCGCGCCCTTCTTCATCCTGCCGGTCTTCGGACTTGCGGGGCCCTTGCTAGTCTTCGCGCTGATCGGCCTGACCGTGCTTGTCATGCTTCGCTGGCGATTGCCCGACGATGTGCCGCGCTTCGCGGCACGCGGCGCGATCGCACCCTACCCGCTCTCCGCCGGACCGGCCGAACCGACCGCCGAGGAAGAAAACGAGCTCGACCCGTCGAGTCAGGAGCCGCTCGGATGGCGCGACCGGCGGGTGCGACCGTGGCTGCTCGCGGGCTTTTTCGGCGGCCAGGCTCAGGCGATGATGCTCGGCGTCATCGGCTTCCTGATCCTCGACCGGCTGCATTTACGATTGAAGCCCGACGAAGGCGCGGCGATTACGGGTATCGTGCTGATGGCCGGCGCCTTCGCGACCCTGTTGTCGCAATGGGGCCTGATACCGTTGCTCAAGATGACCCCGCGCACGACGGTCGTTTACGGCGCCGCCTTCGGGGGCATCGGCATCATCATGACGGGGCTGGCGCAGGATCTGCACGCGATCGTCATCGGCTTCGCGCTGGCGTCGCTCGGCTTCGGACTGTTCCGTCCGGGTTTCACATCGGGCGCGTCGCTCTCTGTGCCGCGCCGCGACCAAGGTGCGGTCGCGGGCATGACCGCGTCGATCAACGGATCGGCCTATATCGTCTCGCCCGCGATCGGTGTGCTGCTTTATAACTGGCATCCGATGGTCGCTTACGGACTGATGGCGGCCTTTTGCCTCTGGCTGGTGGCGTGGGGCTGGTCCGCCTTGCGGCAGGACCAGCCAGCCGCTTAATCCATCGGAGGATCGTCGGGATGCTTGCGCTCCCGCATGGGCTTGAGCATTCCCGGCGCGAAAAAGCCGATGGGGTCGACGCTCATCGCCGCCTGCTTGATCTCGCCCTGGATTTTCTCATAGTCCTTTTCCATGGCTTCGGTCACCGATGCCCGTGTATCCTTCAGCGCCGCCTCGAAATCCTCCATCGTCACGGTATCGCTCGAAAGCGACCGTTTGAGCGCGGCAAGGCCCGCGCGGCGTGTCAGGTCCTCGAGGTCGGCGCCGGTAAAGCGATCCGAACGCTCGGCGAGCGCTGCCAGATCGACATCCTTCGCCAGCGGCATCTTCGCGGTCTGTATCTCGAGGATACGTCGACGCCCTTCCTTGTCGGGCACCGAGACATAGATCAGTTCGTCGAGCCGGCCCGGACGCAGCAGCGCGGGGTCGATCAGGTTCGGCCGGTTGGTCGCCCCGATCACCACCACCGACTGCATCTCCTCGATCCCGTCCATCTCGGCGAGGATCGTGTTGACGACGCGTTCGGTCACCTGCGGCTCGCCCGACGTGCCGCTACCGCGTGCCGGCACCAGGCTGTCAAGTTCGTCGATGAAGATGATCGTCGGCGCGACTGCCCTCGCCCGCGCGAACAGGCGCGCGATCTGCTGCTCGCTCTCGCCATACCATTTCGACAGCAGGTCGGAGGATTTGATCGAGATGAAGTTCGCATCGGATTCGCGCGCCGCGGCCTTCGCGAGCAAGGTCTTGCCCGTGCCCGGCGGGCCATAGAGCAGGAAGCCCTTGGCCGGGCGGATCCCGAGCCGCCGGAAGGCCTCGGGATTCTTTAGCGGCAGTTCGATCCCTTCGATCAGCTTGTCGCGCGCGGCGTCGAGCCCGCCGATATCACTCCAGCGGGTCTTTGGCGCCTGCACCATGACTTCGCGCATCGCCGACGGCTGGACGCGTTTCAGCGCGTTGTTGAAATCGTCGCGCGTAACCCGAAGTTCTTCCAGCACCTCGGGCGGAATCGTGCCTTCTTCAAGGTTGAGCTTCGGCATGATTCGACGCACCGCCTCGATCGCCGCCTCGCGCGTCAGCGCCGCCATGTCGGCGCCAACGAAGCCGAAGGTCGTGCGCGCGAGCTCGTCGAGATCGACATCCCCGCCAAGCGGCATGCCGCGCGTGTGGATACCCAATATCTCGCGCCGTCCCTTCTCGTCGGGAACGCCGATCACGATTTCGCGGTCGAAACGGCCCGGACGCCGCAGCGCTTCGTCGATCGCGTCGGGGCGGTTGGTCGCCGCAATCACGACGAGGTTGGTACGCGGCTCCAGCCCGTCCATCAGCGTCAAAAGCTGGGCGACGATCCGCTTTTCGGCTTCGCCCTGCACCTGCCCACGCTTCGGCGCGATCGAATCGATCTCGTCGATGAACAGGATCGAGGGGGCGGCCTTGGTCGCCTGCTCGAACACGTCGCGCAGTCGCTTTTCGGACTCGCCATAGGCACTGCCCATGATCTCGGGACCGTTGACCAGAAAGAATTGCGCGTCGCTTTCATTGGCGACCGCGCGCGCAAGGCGGGTCTTGCCCGTTCCCGGCGGCCCGTGCAGCAGGACGCCGCGCGGCGGATCGACACCGAGGCGCTGGAACAGCTCGGGATAACGAAGCGGCAGCTCGACCATTTCGCGGAGCTGATCGATCGTATCGCCCAGCCCGCCGAGATCGTCATACGTCACATCGGTGCGCCGCGCGTCCTGTGGCTCCTGATATTCGGGGAGCAGCTCGACCTCGGTATTCTCGTCGATGAAGACGACGCCCTTGGGATTCGCCGACACCACGAGCAAGCGCACCTCGGCAAGCGCATAAGCGGGCGCATTCAGCATCTGGCGAAGTTGCGGCGGCATGTCGCCCGACGGCAGCCGCTGCTGCCCCGCGGTGGCGACAGTATCGCCCGCGACCAGCGGACGCCCGAAAAAACTGCGCTTGAGCGCATTCGCGGACCCCTGAAGACGCAGATTATCCTGCGCCGGGGCGAATACCACGCGGGTTGCGGGGCGCGTGTCGACGCGGCTCAACTGCACCATGTCGCCCGCGCCGGCGCCCGCGTTGGCGCGCTGCAGACCATCGAGGCGAATGACTTCGAGGCCTTCGTCTTCGGGGTAAGGCGCAACGACACGCGAGGCGGTCGCGCGCTTGCCGCTGATCTGGATGATATCGCCCTCGGTCACGCCCAGTTCGGCCATCGCCGAGCGCGAAATACGTGCGATGCCCCCGCCGCTTTCCTCGGCGCGCGCGTTGGCGACTTGCAGCTTGACGCTTTTTTCTTTTACCGCGGCATCAGCCAATTCGTTTCTCCCGCAAAGAGGTCAGAATGCCGAAGATAGGATGGTCGTTCCCCTTTTTCGACCCCCTCGATCGGCAGTTATGAAATCGGGCGCCCATACCGCAGTGCACAAATTTCTGGCATGTCGCTGTTCGGCATGTCATCACCGCAGTCGAGACGAACATGCAACGCCTTCCCCCTCTCACCAGTATGGAAGCCTTTCTTGAGGTCGCCCGTCACGGGACAGTGAAGGCGGCTGCGAGCGAGCTGGGCCTGTCGATGCCGGCGCTGTCCCGCCGCATCCAGACGCTGGAACATGCCGTGGGGCGCCCGCTGTTCAATCGCCATCATCAGGGCTTGAAACTCACCGAAACCGGACGCGAACTGCAGGAGCAACTGTCGCCGATTCTCGACGAGCTTCGCGGCGTCATCGGACGTGTCGGCAGTCCGGATGCCTCGTTGCGCCTGCACCTCAATGTGCTGCCGCTTTTCGCGCAGCAGCGCCTGTTTCCCCGCCTGCCCGATCTCCGGCGCCAGCATCCCGAACTGCATATCGACATCGACACGCTGTCGCATGCCGAGGCGCGGCTGGGCGAAGGGATCGACGCCGCGATCGCGCTCGCGCGCTCGATCGATCCCGCGCTCTATGCCGCGCGGCTCGACCAGGACAAGGTCTTCCCGATCGCGGCGAGGACGCTGACCGACGGGAGCCGGCCGATCACCGTGCCCGAGCAACTGCAGCGCACGACAATCCTCCTGCACCGCGAGATGCCCGAAACCTTCGGCGAATGGAAAAAGGCGGTCGGCATGCCTTATCTGGAGCCAGCGGGAGTCGACTATTTCGATTCGGGGCCGCTGATGCTCGAGGCTGCGGCGCAGGGGATCGGCGTCGCGTTCATGCACGGCCATCATTTCGACGACGCGCGCGACCCGCGCCTCGTCCGGCTGTTCGATTTCGACGTCGACAGCCCCTACAGCTACTGGTTCGTCTGCCGGCCGCGCGCGTTGCGCCAACCCGCGGTCAAGCTGTTCCACGACTGGCTGCTGGCCGCGCGAATCTGATCGCCAACGATTTCCCGGTGAAATGGGTTGCGGCGCCATGAGCCGTCGGGTCCGGTGGTGCTGCTGGACAGGATTGAACTGTCGACCTCGTCATTACCAATGACGCGCTCTACCACTGAGCTACAGCAGCAAACCGGAGCGCCCGCGAACGGATGTTCATCGGGCAGGCGCGGCCTATGGCGGCGCGCCTTGTCGCTGTCAAGGTGCGAGCTTGACGCTGCGCCGATTTCGCCGCATCGCCGCCGGCGTGAGCAAACCGCCCTCCCCCGCCGACCTCGAACGCGAACGCCGTCTGGCCGAGGCGCTGCGCGCGAACCTGCGCAAGCGCAAGACGCAGGCCCGTGAAGCGAAGGCGGAAAACCCGCCTAAAGACTGACGGTTGCCGTCACCGCATCGCCCTCGGCAAGGGCTTCGGCCTTGCGAACCGCGGCCTTGACCGGGAGCAGCCAGCCGCCGCTTTCTCTGTGCGGAAAGACCGAGGTACGCCAAATCGTATCGCCAATCGTCGCGCGCACCTTCGCCGAGCCAAATCCCTTGCGGCCGTCGAGCCACTGCCCACTGATGGCCGCGAGACGAATCCCGTCGGCCGCCTCGCCCTCGATCGTCAGGAAATACCATGCCGCCGGCGCGGTGGCCGACTGCCAGCGCCAGAGCGGTGCCGTGACGGTGAAGTCGTCCATCCAGCCTATTTCGCGGCGACGGGTCGGATTGGAACCGGGATGTTGCAGATATTCACGCCGCCTGCCGGCTTGATAAAGAATGGATCACGGCGATTGGCGCGCGCATCAACATAGCGGTGGAAACTCACGCTGCTTGTCGAGAGAATCTCGTATTTCGGTTGCTGGGCAGCCGGTAGCTCATTCCCCAATCGCACTGAGAGAATGGGAGTCCGTTGGGCTTCATCCTCATAAAAGCCCAAAGCCCCCGTTCCGCGAGGCAGGCTGGTCAGATGTTCCATGCCGCTGATGACGCGGCCAACCAGCGCTATATTGCGATCGAGGTGGCGCGGCGCTTCGCCGATTACCGTATAAAGTTCCGCGCCGCTCCCCGTATCGGGCGACATATTCCGGCCAACACCGACCGCGCCATAGCAATGGACGGGCCAATAACGCAGGCGATCCTCTCCCAACGGCTCTGCAGCGACGGGCCATCCATCGAAGATCTCGACCCATGGCGCATAGGAATCGCGCTCGTGCCAGCCGCCAGGCGCCACCCTTGTTCGCGTGCCATCGATAGAGGCTTGCGCAGCCCTGTTCTGCGCGTTGACTGCCGCCACCTCCTCCTCCGGCGCGGGCCGTCCGCTCCGCTTCGAGGCGCGTCGAGCTTCATAAGCTTCGCCGATGGCTTCGGAATTGGTTACATAGTCGCTCTCCGGCACCGTCGCCAATCCGTCGGGCAGCGGCTTCTTCTCGGTCGCATCGCCCCATTGCACGACATAATTGTCCTGCACGCGGTTGACGCTGGTGCCGTCCCACCAGTGCGCGGCGGCGAGCTTGCGGATGTTGTCGATCCAGCCCTGGCTGAAGGGCGCCGGGATCAACTGGATGACGACGCGCCGCGGCTTCCCTTTCGCATCGGGCGCGAGGTCCATCACCAGCAGGTCGGACGCCGGGATCGCGATCCAATCGCTCGCTGGTGCGGCCGCGGCGATCTCGCCCGGCGAGGGCGCCGGCACCGGATCTTCCGCGTATGCCGGAGCAACGAGCGACGCGGCGACTGCCGCCAGAAGAAGATATTTCATCGGACCTGTCTGCCACGCCCAACCGGCTTGCGAAAGCCCCGCCAAGCGATTAGGGCGCCCGTTCCAGAGCGAATTGGTAACGCACCCGATTCCCGCTTCGTGCTCCGCGCGAAACGACCGGGCGCAGCGGAGCGGTGGCCGAGTGGTCGAAGGCGCTCGCCTGGAAAGTGAGTATACGTCAAAAGCGTATCGAGGGTTCGAATCCCTCCCGCTCCGCCAAGTTCTAATCCCACTCTCTCCCGAACCGTCCCCAAGATCCCAGCTTAGCTGCGGGTTTGAAGGGCGCTTTCGAGGGTCGGTTGACCATCGCGAACATGTCGATCGAGGCCGGCGCGCGTTCCGGCCTGTTCGCACCGGACGAAAAAACCTTTGCCTATATTCGGGCGCGCCCGATGGCGCCCGCGGGGGGCGGACTGGGATCGCGAAGTCGCGCGCTGGCGCGAACTTTACACCGAAGAAGGCGCCAAATTCGACAAGTCGGTCGTCATCGACGCCACATCGATCCGCCCCAACGTCACCTGGGGAACCAGTCCCGAAGACGTCGAGCCGATCGATGGCGTCATTCCCGCTCCCGAAAGCTTTGCCGACCCCGCGCGCCAGCAGGCGGCGGCCAAGGCGCTCGACTATCTGGGCCTCACCCCGGGTCAGCGCGTTCAGGACATCGCCATCCAGCACATCTTCATCGGCAGCTGCACCAACAGCCGCATTGAGGATCTGCGGGCCGCGGCAGCGATCATCAAGGGCCGCAGGCTTGCCAATGGCATCAAGCTGGCGCTGGTCGTCCCCGGATCGGGCTTGGTCAAGCAGCAGGCCGAAGCCGAAGGGCTCGACCGGATTTTCGTCGAGGCGGGCTTTGAATGGCGCGAGCCGGGCTGTTCAGCCTGTCTCGGCATGAACCCGGACAAGGTGCCGACGGGCGAACATTGTGCCTCGACCAGCAACCGCCACTTCATGGGCCGCCAGGGGCGGGGGGCGCGCACGCATCTTGTGTCGCCTGCCATGGCCGCCGCGGCGGCGGTCACGGGTCATCTGACCGACGTCCGCGAACTGATCGGAGCATGAACATGGCCGAACCCCTCACGCACATTTCGGGCAAAGCCTATCCGTTCGGCATGAAGAATTGCGACACCGACGTCATCATCTCGGCCGAATGGCTCAAGACGATCAGCCGCAAAGGGCTGGGCCGCGGTGCTTTCGAAGCGTTGCGCCAGGATCCGGACCATATCCTCAACGACCCCGCCTATGCGGGCAGCCCGATCCTGATCGCCGGCGACAATTTCGGTTGCGGGTCGAGCCGCGAACATGCCGCATGGGCGCTCAGCGATTTCGGGATCAAGGCGGTGGTCGCACCCAGCTTTTCGGGCATTTTTGCCAGCAATGCGTTCAAGAATGGCATCCTGACCGTCGAGCTTCCGCCGGCGACGATCGACGGACTGATGGAAACGGCGCGTCATGGGTCGATCGACATCGATCTGGCGGCGCAGCGACTGACGACATCGGCCGGGGCTGCTTCCGCTTCGAGCTCGATCCTTTCCGCAAACATTGTCTGCCGAACGGCCTCGACGAAATCGGAATCACCCTGGCAAGCCAGGACCGGATTCGCGCCCACGAGACGAGCGAGCGCTGTCCGCCAGCGCCCCGCCCACTCGCGGTGGGCGGCTGACCGTATGACCTTGCGATGAGAGTGTCGGGCCGGGGGCGCGCTGGGCTGCCGAAGCGTCACCTCCGGCCGCTCACGTCCAATAGCGTCGCCGAATTTCCTGTTTGTAGAGCTTTCCCGTTTCGTGCCTCGGTAGCGCGTGATCGAAATCGACGGATCGCGGACATTTGACGTGGCTGAGGTGTGCGCGGCAATATTCGATAAGCCGCGCCGCAAGTTCAGGACCGGCATCGTCCCTGTTCAGGGGTTGCACGACCGCCTTCACCTCCTCGCCCATTTCGGGATGCGGGACGCCGATGACGGCCGCATCGGCGACCTCGGGATGCAGGATCAGCAGATTCTCGATCTCCTGCGGATAGATATTCACCCCTCCCGAGATGATCATGAAGCTCTTGCGGTCGGTCAGATACAGATATCCATCTGCATCGACGTGCCCGATGTCGCCGAGCGTGCTCCAACCAGGATGCGCGGGATGGCGCGCGTCGCGCGTTTTGCCCGGATCGTTCAGATACTGGAAATCCCAACCGCCCTCGAAATAGACCAGGCCATCGACTCCCGCCGGCACCTCATTGCCGTCCTCGTCGCAGATGTGGAGCGTGCCCCAATCGGCCCGACCAACCGACCCGGGGCGCTCAAGCCACTCTTCGGGCGTGATGAAGGTCGACCCGTTTCCTTCTGATCCACCATAATATTCATAGATGATAGGACCGAGCCATTCGATCATCCGGCGCTTGATCTCCACGGGACAGGGCGCCGCGGCGTGGACGATCTTCCGTAGCGAAGAGAGGTCGTAACGGGTGCGCACGCCATCGGGCAGCGCGAGCAGGCGCACGAACATCGTCGGCACCATCTGCATGAAGGTGACGCGGTAACGCTCGATCAGGCGCAGCGCGGCTTCGGCGTCGAAACGCTCCATCACCACGAGCGTCGCGCCAAGGCGGTGCGCCGCCATGCCGTAAACCAGCGGCGCGGTGTGATAGAGCGGCGCCGGCGACAGCACCACGCTGCCCTCACCCACGCCATAACGCCCCGCTATCCGATCCGCGAGCATGTGCGGCGCGTCGGCGGGCTCGCCGCTCAGCGGCAACCTGATTCCCTTGGGCCGCCCCGTCGTTCCCGAAGAATAGACAAGATGATAGCCCGCAGTCTCATCTGCGATCGGCTCCGCAGATTGGCCGTCGCACGACTCAAGCCAGGAGTGCGCGCCCTTGAGACCCGAACCTATATCGAATATCGCCTCGACCCGCGGCGCCCGTTCGGCCCGCTCGCACAGCAGGGTCGCAGCAGCCGTCACCTCGGCGTGGGTGATCAGCAGGCGCGCGCCACTGTCGTTCAGAATATAGGCGGCCTCCTCGGCCGTCAGCTGCGTCGAGATCGGACAAATGTACAGCCCTGCGCGTTGCGCGGCCCAATAGATCGGATAATATTCGGGGCAGTTCTTGAGCCAGATCGCAATCGTGTCACCCGTCGCGATTCCGAGCGAGCTGAAGAGTTGCGCGCCCCGGTTGGCAGCCGCCTCGAGCGCAGCGTAGCTGGTCGCACGTCCGTCCCCGGCCATGATGATCGCCGCCCGGTCGGGCGCGGTTCGGGCGAAATGGCGTGGATGCATGGCACTCCCTTATTTCTTTTTCCAGTTATATAACTACGTTTACTTTCTATGTCGATTGACATAATGGCTTTGCCATGCCGAGACGACGGCAAGCCTGACAGGCAATGGGAAAGGATCGAACGACAATGGACCTTAAACCGGGTTCGCGCTGGAAAAGTGCGGTGTGCGACGCGCAGTTGGTCGTGGTGCGCCCACCGAACGTGGCTGGAGAGCTTCAGTGCGGCGGCGCGGCCGTGCTCCCGATCGACGACGCAGCGACGCCGACGGGCGATATCAGCGCCGACTTCTCGGAGGGAGTGGCGATCGGCAAGCGCTATGTTGACGAGGAGAGCGGGCTGGAGGTTCTTGGCGCAAAGGCTGGAAAAGGATCGCTGGCGTTCAATGGCACCGCGATGACGGTCAAAGGCGCCAAACCGCTCCCCGCATCGGACTGATCGGCGATGCGCACGCCGCTTTTGCTCGACATCGCTGCCGACGCATGTCCCGATCGCCTGGCGCTGGGGGCTGGCCAGCAGCTGCTGGATTTCGACAACTATCGCGCCCGCGTCAGCCGGGTCGCGGCGTGGCTGGCGGGCAAGCAGAAGACGAACACCGCCTTTCTCGGCATGAATGGCGACGCGCTTCCGATCCTGTTGTTCGCAAGCGGGATGGCCGGAACACCCTTTGTGCCGCTAAACTATCGCCTTGCCGATGCCGATCTGAACAGGCTCGTCGCGCGCAGCGCGCCCGCGGTGTTGATCGCCGACGATGACATGCTGCCGCGTATTGCCGACGTTGATGGGGTCGAGGTCGTTGCACGCAGCGCGTTCGAGGAGGAGTTTCTGCGCTGCCCTCCATGCGAAAGGGTCGCGCTCACCGACGCCGAGACCGATATCGCGGTGCTGCTCTTTACCAGCGGCACAACCGGCGATCCAAAAGCGGCGGTGCTGCGGCACGCCAACCTGACGTCTTATGTGATGTCGACCGTCGAATTCCTGGGTGCCGGCGACGACGAAGCAGCCCTTGTCAGCGTTCCCCCCTATCATATCGCCGGAATCTCGGCGGTCCTTACCGCCGCCTATAGCGGGCGCCGCGTCGTCTATCTGCCGGCCTTTACCGCCGAGGAATGGGTGCGCGTCGCCGCAGAGGAAAAAATCACCCACGCGATGGTGGTGCCCACCATGCTCGGGCGAATTCTCGACGTGATCGAACAGACAGGGGAAACCCTTCCGGCACTGCGCGCGCTGTCCTATGGCGGGGGCAAGATGCCCGAGCCGGTGATCGCACGGGCGTTGGCGCGATTTCCGCATGTCGATTTCGTCAACGCTTATGGTCTGACCGAAACCAGCTCGACCATCGCCCTGCTAGGCGCCAAGGACCACCGTGCCGCCTTCGCGTCCGATGATCCGGCGATCCGGCGGCGCATCGCGTCGGTCGGGCAACCCTTGCCAAGCGTCGAGTTGGAGATCCGCCGCGACGACGGATCGGTGTGTGATGTCGGCGAGCAAGGTGAGATTCATGTCCGCGGCGAGCAGGTGTCGGGCGAATATCTGCACAAAAAGGCGATCGCGGATGACGGCTGGTTTGCGACCAACGACGCCGGCTGGCTCGACGAAGGCGGCTATCTGTTCGTCGAGGGACGACTGGACGATGTGATCGTGCGCGGCGGCGAAAATATCTCGCCGGGCGAGATCGAAGACGTGCTGCGGTCCTTCGACGATGTCGCCGACTGCGCGGTGCTCGGCATCCCCTGTACGCAGTGGGGCGAAAAGGTCGTCGCGGTCATCGTATCGCGGTCGGGATCGCCGGACACCGGCCGGATGGCCGCGGCCATTCGCGAACGGCTTCGGTCGACCAAGACTCCCGAGCAATGGTTCATCCGCGACGAACTCCCGTATAATGAAACAGGGAAACTGCTCCGCCGCGTGCTGAAGGCCGAACTGGCGAAAGAGGTCTGCGCCGGATAGGAAGGCGCGATGACCGCCGCCGACCATCTCGACGCCGACCGCCTTTCCGCTCCGGGCGGCGAGCCGGTGCTCGTCGTGGAGGCTGCTTCGTGGGTGCGGCCCGCGGCGCCGATCCAGGCGCCGATCATCGGCGTCGACCGCGATGGCAGCTTGCCCGGCGTTCAGATCGACGACTTCGATCTGCTCGTGACGGCGGCCGACAACGCGCCGCGCCCCTGGGTATCGGTCGGCGGCAAGGATATCGACCCGGCCGTGACGCGGCTCGTCGAGACTGCGCGGGCGAATCCGCTCGCGGCTACGATCGCCGCGCAGCTCATGCGCCTGACGGCCAACCTGCCGCTCGCCGATGCGCTGACCGCCGAATCCTTCGCCTATTCGGCCTTGCTCGGCGGGGAGGAATTCAGGCGATGGCGCGCTGGCGCACGCACGGAGCGCCAACCGGCGCCGCCCGACCAGCCCGTGACAATCGAACGACGGGACGATCATCTGACGCTGACCCTTGCCGACCCGGCAAATCGCAACGCGATGACCGCCAAAATGCGCGACGCCCTTTACGAGGCCCTTGCCAATGCGCTCGACGATCCGACGCAGCCCGCCGTCATCTTGCAGGGCGCGGGGCGCTGTTTCTCGACCGGAGGCGCGCTTTCCGAATTCGGAAGCGCGACCGACCTTGCCGAAGCACATGCGGTCCGAATGTTGCACAGCTGCGCCCGGGCGCTGGGCGCATTGGGCAGGCGTGCGACGGCACGGCTCCATGGCGCCTGTATCGGCTCGGGCGTCGAAGTCGCCGCTGCGGCGCACCGGCGTATCGCGGCGCCCGATGCCTGGTTCCAGCTCCCCGAACTGTCGATGGGGTTGATCCCCGGTGCAGGAGGTACCGCGACGGTGGCGCGCGCGATAGGGCGGCATCGCGCTTACTGGATGCTGCTGTCGGGCAAGCGCGTCGACGCGCGGCTCGCTCACCAATGGGGGCTGGTCCACGCGGTCGAGGCGTGGGAATGACCGCGCTGCTCGATGTCGTGGCCGAAGCGGGGGGTCGGCTGGTCCAAGCGTCGAACGGAAGGATCGCTTTCGATGCGCGGCGCGCCTTGTCACGGACCGACGATCTGGCGCTCGGCGAGCCCGGTCTCTGGTCGCCGAATCGCAACAGCCGGCTGGTTGCCTGCCGCGACGGCTGGATCGCGGTCTCGCTCGCGCGCGTCGATGATCGCGATCTGATTCCGGCGTGGATTGGAGCGCCGTTCGACGCCGATCCATGGGACGCCATCATCGTTGCCGCTGCTGATCGCAGCGCAAAGGACCTCGTCGCCGCAGCCATCGATCTTCATCTACCCGTCGCGTGTGTCGGGGAAGCAAGGCCCCTGCCGCCGACGCCACTATCCCCAGGTGCCCCAGCAGACGGCCTTGTCATCGACCTGTCCGCGCTTTGGGCGGGCCCCTATTGCGCCGGCCTGCTCGCCGAGGCGGGACTGGACGTGGTAAAGATCGAAAGTCCTGCCCGGCGCGATCCCACCCCGCGCCACACGCCTGCGCTTGACGCACGGCTCAACGGTGCAAAGCGGCGGAAGACGATGGCGCTCGACGATCCCGAACTGATCGAGCTGATTAGCGAGGCGCGGGTTCTGGTCACCAGCGCACGGCCGCATGCGCTGGCTCGGCTGGGCCTTGACGAATCGGCGCTGTTCACGCGGAATCCGGACCTGTTGTGGATCGCGGTTACCGCGCATGGGTGGCGTGGCCCGGCGGCGATGCGCGTCGGTTTCGGCGATGATTGCGCAGCTGCTGGCGGGATGGTCCAATGGCGGGACGGTGCGCCCACCTTCATCGGCGATGCCCTCGCCGACCCGCTGACCGGAATGGCAGGGGCGACGCTCGCGCTCGAAGCCCTGGCCGAAGGGCACAAGGGATTGCTCGACGTCCCCCTTGCCGCGACCGCCGCCCGCTTCGCCGAAGCGATGGCATGACCGCGGCGTTCGACCTAGTCATCCGCAATGGCCGGGACGAAAGCGGGCGGCAGCTCTCGGTCGGGATACGCGGCGGCCTCGTCGCCGCACTGGGCGAGATTGAGGCAGGCTGCGGGCTCGAAATCGACGCGCGTGGACAGACGATCGGACCGGGCCTCCACGATCACCACCTGCACCTGCTGGCGACTGCCGCGCGGCTTGAGTCGGTTGATCTTGCCGGCGCCACGGATACCGACGCGATCATCGCAAAGCTACGCGCCCGAGCGGCCAGAGATGAACAATGGGTCCGCGCGGTCGGCTATGACGAGCGGGTGGCGGGTCTGCCCGATCGCACCCTCCTGGACGCGTGGCTGCCCGACCGGCCGCTGCGGGTACAGGATCGTACGGGGGGGTATTGGATCCTCAACAGCGCCGGTCTGGCAAAGCTAGGCGAAGGCCCCTTCCCTCCTTGCGTGGAACGCGACGCCGACGGCCGCCCCAACGGACGGATCCGGCGCGGCGACCTCTGGCTGCGCGAGCGGATCGGCGGTGCGCCGCCGTCGCTAGCGCTGCTGGGCGATAGCCTTGCCCGAATGGGCGTCACCGCGGTAACCGACGCAGGCGCGGCCAATGGCGCCAGCGACGCCGCAATTCTGGCGGGTGCCATGCCGCAGCGACTGACGGTCATGGGAACCGAGGCGCTGCCGCCGGGCGACGGCTATACGCTGGGTCCGCTCAAGCTGCTGCTCGACGAAGATCAATTGCCGCCGCTGGCGGCCGTGGCCTCGCGCATCTCCGCCGCGCGCCGGCTAGGCCGCCCGGTCGCTGCGCACTGCGTGACCATGGGCGAGTTGATCTTCTATTTCGAGGCGCTCGCGATGGCGGGCGGTGCGCGCCCGGGCGATCGCATCGAGCATGGCGGGATGATCGCCGAGAGCCTGATTGCCGATATTGCCGCGGCCGGGCTCACCGTCGTCACCCAGCCCAACTTCATTCACGACCGCGGCGACCGCTATGTTGCCCAGCTCGAACCGTTCGAGCTTGATGACCTTTACCGTTTGAAATCGTTACAAAGCGGCGGTGTCACGGTGCGGGGGGGGTCGGACGCACCCTATGGCGACATCAATCCGTGGATCGCGCTGCGCGCCGCAACGAACCGCCTGACGCGCGGCGGCGACCCGATCGGGCCAAACGAAGCAATCGACCGGAAGGCGGCGCTGGCGCTCTATCAGGATGCGCCGCTTGCGGTCGGGTCTGCCGCCGACCTCATCCTTTACGATTGGCCCGACGAACCCGACGCGCTCGGTACGGTCGGCCTGGCGCTGATCGGCGGCAGGATTATCTGGCAGGCCTGATCGCGCCTAATCGCGAACAAGCAGCATCGCCCCGGCGAGCGGGCCGCCGGAGGTGGATGTCGCGCAAATCTGCGGCGCGCCCTTCACCTGCCGGTCGCCCGCCCTGCCCCAGAGCTGGGTGCAGGCCTCGTGGACCGCGCCATAAGCGTGAAGCCGCCCAGCCGATAACGCCCCGCCGCCCGTGTTGACCGGCAGTTCGCCGTCGAGCGCGATCCGCTTTCCGCCTTCGATGAAATCCTTCGCGCCATAGCGTTCGCAAAAGCCGAAATTCTCGAGCCAGTTGATCGTGTGAAAGCTGAAACCGTCGTAGAGCTGCGCCATATCGACGTCGGCGGGTTGAAGGTCGGTGCGGCTCCACATCATTGCGGCGACTTTGGGTTGCGCCTGCGTGTCGAGTTCGGCCAGCTGCGTCCAACTGTTGCGGTAACGCATCGACGAACCGATCGCCTCGATGCGGATCGGGGAATTTTTGAGCGAACGCGCAACGTCCATACGCGACAGAATGATTGCCGCCGCGCCGTCGATCGGCACGTCACAGTCATAGAGGCGCAGCGGGGTGGCGATCAGCGGCGACGCGAGATAGTCGTCGATGGTGATCGGCGTCTTGTAGATCGCGTTCGGATTGAGCGCGGCGTTGCGGCGCTGGTTGACGGCGATCTGCCCCACCTGCTCCGGCTTGATGCCGCTCTTGTGGACATAGAGGTTGAAATAAAGCGCCTGCTGGAGCGCCGCGGCATAGGTGTAATAGGGGGCATACCAGGCAAAGGGGCCCGCTTGGCGCTGCCCTTCACGGAGCAGCGAATTGGCGTAGGCGGTCTTGCGCGCGGTCGCCTCATACATGGTGCGAAAGATCAGGACATTGCGGCAGAGCCCGGCCGCAATCGCGCCGATGGCGTTGAAAACCGCGCCATATTGCCCTGGGGCCTCGCCGCCGCCGCCATACCAGCCGACTTCGAGCCGCAGCGCGTCCTGGAGCGCGGCGCAGCCCACGGGCGAGAAACCCGACCCGTCGGCGCGCTCCCCCGGCCAGGTCGCGATCCCGTCAATCTCCGCGCGCGTCAGCCCCGCATCCTGAATGGCGTCGAGCGCCGCATTGACGGTCAGCGCCAGAGCGGATTTGGCGGCGCCGCGCGAAACCTCGGATATGCCGACTCCGGTGATCGCCGTATTCTTCTCGGCAAAACCGCTCATGATTGCACCGGACGAAACAGCGGCACCCACACATCCTCCACCTGTTCGAATACAGCCTCGACCTCCATGTCGAACGCAACCGCATCCGGCGGGCACTCGACGATGTTGCAGGCGAGACGCACGTCGTCCTGCTCCTCGATCGCCACCAGCGCGAGCACATAGGGCACTGGAAGATCGGGCACCCAAGCCTTGTGGTTGACCGTAAAGGTGACCACCCTGCCCCGGCCCGAGACCGCATGCGGGGCAACGTCGCGGCTTTCGCACCGCGGACAAAAGGCCACCGGCGGATGGACGAAATATTCGCAGGCGGCGCATCGGTGGATCGCGAGCTTCCCCGCGCCGCCCCACGTCCAATAGGCTTCATTGTCCCGGTCGATCACCGGCAGCGTTCGCACGGCCATATCCCTCTCCCACTTATTTAACTACGTTATAAACCAAGAGTTGACACATCGTCAATTTTTGCGATGATGCGGGTAACGAAAATGAGTTGAGAGGAGAGTCGCCATGAAGATGGACGACATGATCATTATCAGCGTCGACGACCACGCCATCGAGCCGCCCGAGGCTTTCGTCCGCCACTATCCCGAGGGTAAAAAGGACCGCGCGCCGCGGATCGTGCAGGACAATGGCAAGGACATCTGGCTCTGGAACGGTCAGCGTTTCCCGACCATCGGCCTCAACGCCGTCGTGGGCCGTCCGCGCAGCGAATATGGGATGGAGCCGAGCGCTTTCGACCAGCTCCGCCCCGGCACCTATGACCCGAAGCTGCGCGTCGACGACATGAACGCGAACGGCGTGCTCGCCTCGCTCAATTTCCCCACCATGCCCAGCTTCGCGGGCGGAACATTCGTCGGCATGGCGCAAAAGGACCCCGAAGAGGCGCTGCTTGCGTGCCGCGCCTGGAACGATTGGCATGTCCAGGAATGGTGCGCGACCGCCCCTGGCCGTTTCATTCCGATGTGCCTGATCCCGATGTGGAACATGGACGAAACGCTCGCCGAGCTGAAGCGGATGAGTGACCTCGGCGTCCACGCCGTCAGCTTCTCCGACAATCCGGCGAATATCGGACTACCGAGCATCCATAACGAATATTGGGAGCCGTTCTGGAAGGCGTGTTCGGACTACAAGATGGTGATCAACTGCCATATCGGCACCGGCGCCCGCGCGATGCATCCGTCGAGCGAAAGCCCGATCGACGCGTGGATCACCGCCATGCCGATTTCGATCGCCAATTCGGCCGCCGACTGGACCTTCGCCACCTTCTGGCAGCGTTATCCCGACCTGCGCATGGCCCTGTCCGAAGGCGGTATCGGGTGGATCCCCTATTTCCTCGAACGCGCCGATTTCACCCACGAACATCATCACGAATGGACCTACACCGATTTCAAGGGCGAGCGTCCGTCGGATCTGTTCAAGCGGCACATCATCTGCTGCTTCATCGACGATCAGTTCGGGGTGAAGAATCTCGAATATATGAACGAAGACATGGTCGCCTATGAATGCGACTATCCGCATTCGGACACGGTGTGGCCCAACGTCCCCGAATATCTCTGGGCGTCGGTCAACGGGCTCGCAAAGGAAACGATCGACAAGATCACCCACCTCAACGTGATGCGCGAGTACAGCTTCGACGCCTTTGCGCTGAACGGCGGGCGCGAAAATTGCACGGTCGGGCATCTGCGCGAGCTCGGCAAGGATGTCGACGTCAGCCCGCGGCACAATCTGGGCGGCCTCAAAACCGACAGCATGGATGCGGTTGGCAAGGCGCGCCGCCCCGTCACGTCGGGCGATATCGAACGCATGTTCGCGTCGGCCTGACCCATGGCGAGCCTTGCTGAACGCTGCCCCGTGGCCCGGGCAGGAGACGACGCCCCGCCCGCCCCTGCGCACGTGCCGCCCGAACTGGTGCTCGACACGCGCTTCGCCGCCGGCATCATGCCCAACGATCTTGTCGAGCCTTATCGCCCGGTCGATGTCGTGCGCAAAGAGAGCTTCCCGCGCATCCATTATTATCCCTGGCCGATCAGCGGCAACCGTCATGGCGCGTGGGTGGTAACGCGCTATGAGGACATCCGCCGCGTCTATGAAGACAATGACCTGTTCTCGACCGAGGGCGTGGCGCAATTCCAGCTGCTTGCTGGGGAAAGCTTCCCCTCGATCCCGCTCGGGATCGACCCGCCCGATCACGCCAGATATCGCAAGTTTCTGAATCCGTGGTTCACTCCGGTCGCGATGAACGACCGCGAACCGCGCATCCGCGAAATTATCGGCGGGATGATCGATCAGTTCGCCGACAAGGGCGAAGTCGACATTGCTTATGATTTCGGACGGATATTCCCGGTCCGGGTCTTCCTCGACCTGATGGGCTTTCCCTTCAGCATGTTCGAACAATTCCTCGACTGGGAATGGAACATCCTGCACGAAGAGGATCTGGAAAAGAAGGCCAATGCACTGCGTGGGGTGCTCGCCTATCTGCGCGGCTTTATAGCCGAAAAACAGGCGTCGCCCGACGACGCGCTGGGAAGCTATATCGCCAACGGATCGATCGACGGCGAAAAACTGACCGAAGACGAGGTCATCGGAATGACCTGGTTCCTGTGGCTCGGCGGCCTCGACACGGTGGCATCGACGGTCAGCCAGATGTTTCGCCGCCTTGCGATGCACCCCGAACTCCAGGCGCAACTGCGCGCCGACAAGGGTCTGATCAACTCGGCGGTCGAGGAGTTCCTGCGCACCCAGCCGCTCGTCAATTCGGGCCGCAGGGTCAAGCGCGACTTCGAATGGCACGGGGTCCAGATCAAGGCCGGCGACTGGGTGACGGCGTTCAACACGTCGGGCAACTTCGACGAGCAACAGTTTGAATGTCCTCTAAAATTCGACCCGGCGCGCAAAAATAACCGGCACTTCACACTGGCAGGCGGCGTGCATATTTGCCTTGGCGCGCATCTGGCGCGGCGCGAACTGCGCGTGTTGCTCGACGAGTGGTTCGACCGCATCCCGCAGCCCTTCCGCGTCAAGGACGGCGCCGATACCACCGTCGTTCCCAGCCTGCTGTCGATCCGTAACCTGCCGATCGTCTGGGACGCCAAGGCCGCTTCATAAGGACAGTAACATGGCATTCTTGAAATATGACGACGCCATCTATGTCGGCGGCGAATGGCAGAAGACCGACCAGCGAGAGGCTGTGATCAATCCAGCCGACGAAAGCCTGCTGATCGAGGCGCCGGTGGGCAGCGCCGCGCAAGTCGACGCCGCCATCGGCGCGGCGCGCGTTGCTTTCGACAAGGGCGACTGGCCGCATCTGCCGGTCGCCGAGCGTCAGGCGGTGCTCACGCGCTTCCTCGACGCGATCGAGGCGCGCAAGGCCCAGCTCGTTGACATGATCGTTGCCGAGGCCGGGGCGACGCGGATGCTCGCTGAATTCCTGCAATATGGCATTCCTATGAAACATGCCCGGCGCACGATCGAGGTTGCCTCGCGGCCCGCCATATCGTCGCTCCCGGTCGAACTGACCCCGAATGCGCAGGGCCGAACCACGCTTGGCACCGGGGTGGTGAGCCGCGAGCCCGTCGGCGTCGTCGCCGCCATTTCGCCGTATAATTTCCCCTTCTTCCTCAACATCGGCAAGGTTGTCCCCGCACTCGCGGCGGGCTGCACCGTGGTGCTCAAGCCATCGCCCTATACGCCGATGCAGGCCCTGATCCTTGGTGAGGTCGCCGACGAGGTGGGATTGCCAAAGGGCGTGCTCAGCATCGTCACGGGCGACGTGGAAACCGGAAAATTGCTGACCACCGACCCGCGCGTCGATCTGGTCCACTTCACCGGTTCGGACAAGGTCGGCGCGATGATCCAGGCCCAGGCGGCGCCGACGCTGAAACGTATCGTGATGGAGCTGGGCGGCAAATCGGCGCTGATCGTCCGCGCCGACGCCGACATCGCCAAGGCGGCGGCGGCGGGTGTGATGGGCTTCACGACGCACTGCGGTCAGGGTTGCGCTCTCACAACCCGGCACCTTGTCCACAACAGCATCCGCCCGCAATTCGTCGAAGCGATGAAGGCGATGCTCGGCCATCTCAAGATCGGCAACCCTGCCGATCCCAGCGTCAACTACGGTCCGCTGATCCGCGAAGTCGCGCGCAAGCGGACGGAAGATTATGTCGCCATCGCGCAGGACGAGGGCGCTACGCTGGTTGCGGGGGGCAAGCGGCCCGAGGGTCTCGCCAAGGGCTATTATTACGAACCGACGCTGTTCGACAATGTGAGGAACGACAGCCGCATCGCGCAGGAGGAAGTGTTCGGCCCGATAGGCGCCGTCATCGGCTTCGACGACGATGCCGAGGCGATCGCGATGGCCAACGACAGCGATTTCGGCCTGTCGGGTGCCATCTATTCTGCCGACGCAGGCGAGGCCTATCGCATGGCGCTGAAGATCCGCACCGGCGGCGTGTCGATCAACGGCGGCGCCGGCACGATGCAGTCCGACGCGCCCTTCGGCGGTATCAAGCGGTCGGGTTATGGCCGCGAATATGGCGAAGATGGCCTCAACGAATTCACCTATCAAAAGGTGATCAGCTTCCACGCCGAATAAACGACAGGGAGAGACGGCGATGACAAAGGTCATGGAGGGCATTCGCGTCCTCGAGGTTGCACAATTCACTTTCGTGCCCGCCGCTGGCGGGGTGATGTCCGACTGGGGTGCAGACGTCATCAAGATCGAGCATCCGGTGCGCGGCGACGCGCAGCGCGGCATTCAAATGCTCCAGCGCCTCGCGGTAAACCCGCAGCGGTCATCGCTGATGCAACACCCCAACCGCGGCAAGCGCAGCGTCGGGATCGACATCTCGACCGAGGAAGGCCGCGAACTGCTTTACGAGATCGCGAAGACCGCCGATGTCTTTCTGACTAACTACCTCCCCTCGGCGCGGCAGAAACTCAAGATCGACGTCGAGCATATCCGCGCCTCAAATCCGGATATCATCTACGTCCGCGGCAGCGCCTTCGGCGACAAGGGGCCCGAACGCGACAAGGGCGGCTTCGACAGCACGGCCTATTGGGCGCGCGGCGGGTCGGCCGTGCTGGTGACGCCCAAGGCGCTTGAGGGACCACTCACCCAGCCGGGTCCGGCCTATGGCGACACGATCGGCGGCATGAACATCGCGGGCGGAATCGCGGCCGCGCTGTTCCACCGCGAGCGCACCGGCGAGGCTACTGAAGTGGACGTGTCGCTGCTGTCGTCGGGCATCTGGGCGACCGCCTGTTCGATCGACGTCGCGATGGAACTGGGCACCGATCCCTTCGAAAACCTCATGCCCGGCAGCGGACAGGCCGTCGGGACCAATCCCTTCATGGGCGTGTTCAAAACGTCCGACGGCAAATTCATCAACCTGACCGTGCTGTCGCCCGGCCCCTATATCGAGGATGTCTTTGGCCATCTCGGCATTCCCGAAGCGGCTAGGGACGAGCGCTTCTCGACGGCCGAGGCGATCATGGCGAACGCGGCCGAGGCCTACCCACTGGTGAAGGAGGCGATCGCATCGAAACCCTTCGATTACTGGACCCAGCATCTCAAGACCATGAAGGGCCAATGGGCCGCCTATCAGTCGGTTCACGATGTCGCGAGCGACGAACAGGTGCTGGCCAATGATCTGATCTTCGAGGTCGACAGCGCCGATGGCGGCCCCCCGATCCGCCTGGTCGCGAACCCTGTGCAATTCAACCACGAAGGCGTCCAGAACAGCCGTGCGCCCGAAGCCTCGGAACATACCGAACTGGTGCTGATGGAACTTGGACTCGACTGGGACCGCATCGAGGATTTGAAGAAAAAGAAGGCCATCGCCTGAAGGATTGACGCAAATGGCATCCCCTCCCCTCCGCGTCGGCATCATCAGCGCGGCGTGGGGCGCGAAAGCGCATTTGCCCGCCTGGCGCAGCCTCGACGGCGTCGAAGTCACCGCCATCTGCACGTCGCGGCCCGAAACCGCGGCAAAGGCCGCCGAGGATTTCAGGGTCGCGCGCGCCTTTCACGATTTTCGCGCAATGGCGGCCGATCCCGATATCGATATCGTCGATTGCGGTACGCGGCCGCCGTTACGCTACCAGATGGTGATGGCGGCGCTAGCGGCGGGGAAGCATGTCTATAACGGCATACCCTTCGCCAAGGATCTGTCCGATGCGCGTGCAATGGCCGATGCCTGGCGAGCGGCCGGAACCGTCGCGGTGGTTGACGCCTTTATGCAAGCCGTGCCTGCGATGGTGCAGATGAAGGCGATGCTCGACGCCGGCTGGTTCGGCGAGACGTTCGGTGCCGATGTGGCGTTCGAGGTGCCGCTGTTCAGCGCAGCGCAAACCAATGTGCCCGGCTATGTCTGGTTCGCCGACCCCGCGAACGGCGCCAGCGCCGGGCGCAACCTCGGCAGCCATATGCTGCATCTGCTGGTGCATTTCTTCGGGCCGGTGGCCGCGCTGACCGCTGACCAGTCGCTGGCCCTGAAGGATTGGCCGCTGGACGGCGAAACCATCCATCCTGCTGTGCCCGACCGGGCATCGATGCTGCTGCGCCATGCCTCTGGCCTGCCCACGCGGCTGGAAGCGAACTGGTGCAAGATCGGCGGCGACGGATTCCGCTTTTCAATATGGGGATCGAAGGGGCGGCTTGAGGCTCGCGCGCCCGTCTTCCCGATGGCGCACGACACCAGCTTGTTCGGAACGCGGAATCCGGCGCTCGGCAGCGCGACGATGGAGATCGTCGCGATCGAGCCCGAATATCTCGCCGTGCCGGGATGCCATGCGGTCGCCGACCGTCCGGAAACCGGGCTCCTCGCGCTGGCGTCGATCTTTGCCAGGATGCGCGATGCGATCGCCGGACACGGCCCTGCCGCACCGGACTTCGCGCAGGCGCTGCACGTCCACGAGCTGGTCGAGGCGGCCGTGCGCGCCAGCGACGAACGGCGCTGGGTCGATATCTCCTGACGCTGCGCCGTTCGGAAACTGCCGAAAAGCGTTGAGACATTGGTCGTCAGGCGTGGCGGAGGGCCTTCCGGCCTGCGGCCTCGCGCCTCACCCCTCGCTGCGTGAGAGCGGCTCCAGCTTCAATTGCGCCGCAGCAGCATCGAACCGGCGATAAACCCGCCGCCCATGCCGCACGCGCCGACGCTCGCGCCCTCGACCTGACGTCCGCCGGCCTGTCCCCAAAGCTGGGTGCAGACCTCGTGCAACAGGCCGAACCCGTGCAGCCGTCCGCCCGACAATTGTCCGCCGCCGGTATTCACCGGAAAACGTCCGCCAGGACCGATATGGCCCTCGGCAATGAAGTCCTTCGCCTCGCCATGGCCGCAGAAACCCATCGCCTCGAGCCACAACGGCACAAAGATGCTGAAGCCGTCGTAGAGCCCCAGGACATCGACATCGCGGGGCTTCAGGTCGGTGCGGACCCACATGTCCGCGGCGCTGTCGTGCGCGCCCATCGTGGTCAGGTCGGGGCGCTGGTCCCATGTTTCCTGCGAGTTCAGAGCGGATCCCATCGCCTCGATCGTCAGCGGTGGCTTGGCGCAGTCCCTCGCGGCGTCGGCGGCGGAGACGATCACCACGCAGGCGCCGTCGATCGGGACGTCGCAGTCGAACAGCCCCAGCGGCGACGAGATCATGCGCGCGCCAAGATAATCGTCCATCGTCAGGTCCAACTGCATGACGGCCGAGGGATTGTGCTGCGCAAAAGCGCGCTGGCCGGTCGCGATCAGCCCCAGATGCTCGCGCGTCATGCCGAACTCGTGGAAATAGCGCGTCGCCATCCACCCCGCCCAGTTCGACGCCGACATCGCGTTGGCTGGCACCAGATAGCTGTACCAGCCGCCAAGCCGCGCTCGCCCCGCGCCGGGAATGCTCGCGCGCCGGGTGGCTGTCTGCGAGCTGCTTTCCGTGAGCGCCCGAAAACAGAGGACATGACGGGCCTGCCCGGTCGCAACCGCCATTGCCGCCACCTGGATCGGTCCCATTTGCGATGGCCCGTCCGGAACTGCGCTGTGCCAGCGTGTCTTGAGCCCCAGCGCGTTGCGCACTTCGCCGGTGCCGAGCGGCGACATTCCCGGCGAATTGTCGGCCTTGCCGGGATAGGTCGATATGCCGTCGATTTCGCCTTTGCTCAGCCCGGCGCATTCGAGCGCGCGGCGAGCGGCCTCGGCAAGGTGCAGGATCGCGGGACGGTTCGTCTTGCGTCCGATGTCGGACATGCCGACACCCGTAATGGCTGCTGCAAGGGTCATTCGGCGGGCTCCCACTGCGGCAACCAGACATCGTCGCTGTTGACGAATGACACCTTCATTTTCTGCCCTATCACAATATTCTCCGGATCGGCGTTGACCACCTCTGCGGTGACGCGGACGCCAGGCGCGCCATCGACGTCAACCACCGCTAGCGCGAACGGAACCGGCATGTCGGGCATCCATTGCTGATGATTGACGGTGTAGGAATAGACGGTTCCCGTGCCCGGAACCGCGTTGAACGCAACGCTTTCCGACCAGCATTCGGGACAGACCAGTTGCGGCGGGTGAATGGCGTGACGGCAATCGTCACAAAAGGCGATTTTCAGCTTGCCCTCCGCTCCGCCCGTCCAGAAGGCGGTGTTTTCGGGGGTCAATTCGGGAAGAGGTCTCATCGTTCATCCTGCAACGAAAATTGTCCGTTCATATCTGAAGTGTTGCGCCACCGCTGACGCGCAGCGTTTCGCCCGTGACGAAGCCGGCGGATGGCGACACGAGCCAGAGCATTGCCCCGACAATGTCTTTCACCTCGCCCTCGCGACGGAGGATCTGCATCGACATCACCTGGTCCACGACCGGCTGCGGCAGTTCGGCCCGGATCGTGTCGGTAAGGATCAGCCCCGGTGCGATCGCGTTGACACGTATCCCTTCGGGGGCGAGTTCATGCGCGAATGAGGCGGTCAGGCCCCGCACCGCCAGCTTGGTGACGCCATAAGCCTTCTGCGAGCCGTATGCGGCCATCGACGCGATGTTGACAATCGATGCCCCGTCGCGCCCGGCCATGAAGGGCCGCGCGGCAAGCGTGCAATGGATGACGCCCCAGACGTTGACGTCAAACATCCGGCGCGTGCGTGCCGTCCCCAGCGTGCCGATAAATTCGTTCGCTTCGGCCGAATGAATGCCGGCGTTGTTGATCAATATGTCGATACCGCCATGCCGGGCGGCGATGTCGGCCATGATTTGCGTCATCCCCGCCTCGTCGGCGACATCGGCATGAACAGGCTCGGCACGGGGCCCGATCTCGGCCGTGGCATCGCGCACCGCTCCCTCGTCGACATCGAGCAGGACGACATGCGCGCCGCGTTGGGCCAGCGCTTCGCCGAACGCCTTGCCAAAGCCGCGCGCGCCGCCGGTAACAACCGCCACCTTGTCGGACAGATCGCGCGATTCCATATCAGCTTTCCTGGCCCGCACTTGCACTAGCGCGCGGCGAAACGATCCCTTTCGGCAAGGCCAGGGCGGTCAGGACGGCCAGCGTGCAAATCGCTGCGATTGCGGCAACCGCCAGGTCATAGGCAAAGGGCGAAGGATAAACCTCGTCGCCGCGGCGTACGATGTCGACGGCCAGCAAGGTCGTCACCATCTGCGCCCCGATGCCCATGAACAACCCGCGGATGACCGAGACCAGCCCCAAAATCTCGCTGATGCGTTCCGGTGGCGACGCTTGCGCAATGATCGTCGGACAGACCGAAAAGAGCATGGTGGTGCCAAAGCTGATCACGGTCAGCTGCGCGACGATCTTGAAGAAGCTGTCGATGTCGACAACAAACCAAATCAGCCAGCCGCCCACCGTCAGGACCCCGCCGACGATCATCGCGAAACGCCCGCCGCCGCGGGCCGCGAGCCAGCCCCCCAGCGGACCGGCCAAAACCGAACTGACATTCGACGGCAGCTTGGCGAGGCCCGCGAGCGTCGCGCTGAAGCCGAGGCCGGCGATCGTCCACAGCGGCGCCTGCATCACGAGTGAGAAGAATACGGTGATCTGGAGCGCACTCATGGCGACGAGGGCGGTGACCGCGCCGCCGATTGCGATCGTGCGGTCCGAAAAGCTGCGCACCGCGATCAACGGGTTGGGGCTCGCAAGGCTTGCGCGCCACCACCAGACCACCAACAATGCGCCCCCGCCGAGCGACGAGAGCGCCAGCGGGCTGGTCCACCCCGCGCTCTTGCCCACCGAAAAATAGGCAAGGAGCAGGATAACGCCCGGAGCAAAGGCCAGACCCGATACCCAATCGACCGGCTCGCACAACGGATGACGCGGCGAGCGGGGGATTAACAGCCGGATCGCCAGCGCCGACACGGCGCAGAGCCCGGCGCTGGCGAAAAAGACGCCGTGCCAGCTGAACTGATCGACGATCATGCCGCCGAGCACCAGACCCGCAGCGGTACCGACCGACGCGCCCGATATCATCAGCCCGATTGCCATCGGTGCGCGTTCCTTGCCAGCGGTTTCATGGATCAGTCCGATGCAAAGCGGCAGGATCGCACCGGTCACCCCCTGCATCAGGCGCCCCCCGAGCAGCACCGGGAAGTTGGTCGAAAGCGCACTGATCAGCGAACCCGCAGCGCCGATCAGCAGCACGACCACGAGCACCTGCCGCCGCCCGAACAAATCGCCCAGTCGCCCGATGATCGCGGCAACCGCCGCCCCGACGATCAGATAGCCGGTGATCAGCCACCCGACCATCGCAGGGTCGCCGAAATCCTCGACTAGTTTCTTGAGCGCGGCCAGGACCATCGCCGTTTCGAACGAGCCGGTGACCTCGGCGGTCCACAGCGCCCCGATCACGAACGGAAGGTTGCGGCGAGCGAGCATCTAGCCCGCAACCGCCTTGGCGCCCTCGGGCATGCCGACCTGCGCGGCGCGGACCTCGATCAGGTCGACGCCGATGTCGGGCGGCAGGCCGATCACCGAAAGCAACGCCTTCGCCATCGATTCCGGCGTTGCGCCCTCTCCCGTCATCGCCGCATGGCCGGTCTCGACGATCTTCTTGTAAAAGGCGGCGACGGTTTCCTGCGACCAGCTTTTCCCGCCCGAACCGCCCTTGACCGAACCCGAACGCAGCACGGTGAAGCGGATGTCCTCGCTTCGAAGTTCGTCGCGAAGGCCGTGGCAGAGCGTCTCGACTGCCGCCTTCGTCGCAGCATAGAGCGCGAGCATCGGGAACGGCATATTCACCGACTCGCTGCTGATCGCGATGACCTGTCCCTTGGCTGCGCGCAAATGCGGTATAGCGGCGCGAACCAGCCAGCACACGCCCAGGATGTTGATGTCGACATGACTGCGGACGATCTCGTCGCTCCCCGCTTCGAATGCGAAGGGGTGAAACACGGCGGCATTAGCGACGACCACGTCGATGCGGCCGAAATGGTTCACGGTCCGGGCGATGGCGGCATGGACGGCTTCCGACGAGGCGACGTCGCACGCTATCGGCAAAACCGCATCACCGAATTCGGCAGCCAGACTATCCAATTCGTCCGACGCCCGCGCAAGACACGCGACGCGCGCGCCTGCAGCGGTCAGGGCCGCGACGAAATGTCGGCCCATTCCCTTCGACGCCCCCGTTACTACCGCAACCTTGCCGGTCAGCCTCTCCATTGCACATTCCTGATCATCAGGGGATCTCCATGCTCTTTTTGACGATACGTCAACTTTTTGCCATATCGAACCGCCGCCGGAGTGACCGCGGGGATTTCGAATGGGGAACGGACATTTGGCACAGCGACAGGCCATCAGCGATGCGGCGCCGGCTGCCGAAGCCAACGGGCGCAAGCTCGGCGCAAAAGGCCAGCGAACCCGCCAGCAACTGATCGACGCGACTGTCGCCCTGCTGGAAACGCACGGGCTTCGCGACGTATCGGTGGTCGACGTCGCGCGCGCGGCGCAGACGTCGCCGGCGACCTTTTATGTTTACTTCAAGGGCGTCCCCGAAGTCGTTCTCGCCGCGCTTGAAAATGCGGATCTGACGTCCCCGGAGCTGGAGAATATCGTCAATCGCGACTGGCAGGCGCCCGGCGCGGGCGAAGCCGCACTCGCCTTCGTCGAAAGCTATACCACCCTCTGGAACCGTCACCGCACGATCTACATCGTCCGCAACCTCGCCGCCGAGGAGGGGGATATGCGCTTCTATCAGGTGCGTCTGGCGCAGGCGAAACCAATGATGGACGCGATCAGCAAGCAGGTCGAACGCGCGCAGGCGGTAGGCCGCGTCCCCGCGCATCTGTCGCCACGCTCGTGCGCCGGCACCGTGCTGATGATGCTGGAGCGCTTGTCGTCGATCGGCCCGATGAGCAACCATAGCGAGGGCGTCGGCTATGCCGACCTGAAAGCCGCTGCGGCGCACGGTATCGCGACCATGCTGGGCGGGCGCGACTGACGCATCACGCCGACGCCTCGGCGATCATCTTCTGGATATCGAGCACGCCGGTTGCGAGGCCGCCCGCAAGGCCCGCATCGACCGGCAGGCAAACGCCGCTGATAAAGCTCGCTGCGTCGCTGTTGAGCAGGATCAGCGGAAGCGCCTGCTCCTCTGCGGTCGAATAGCGCCCCTTGGCCTTGGCAAAGGCGCCGAGCACCGCGTCACCCGCGACCTTGCGGAATTCGCTGAGCATCGGCGTATCGATCGGACTGGGCATCGTGCAGTTGATGCGGATATCGCGGGTGATCAGGTCGGGCGCGCGGACTTGCGTCCACGTGTTGATCGCCTCCTTGGCGAGGCTATAGGGATCGCCGATCTCCTCGGCGTGGTCGAGATACCATTGGCGCGCTGCGGCAAAATCCTCGATCGCGATGAATTCGCGAAGCAGCGGCTGGCGGGTGAGCCATTTCATCCCGCCGAGCGACGAGACAGAGGCGATCGCGGCGCCGGGGTTGAGATGCGGGATCCAGCACTCGGTCCAGGCGCGAATACCCAGGAAATTCACCGTGACGACATCTTCGCCGGGAAAGGTCTGCGGCAAGCCCGACACGTTGAAGACCGCGTCGACCTTGCCGCCGATCTTGGCGATCCCCGCCGCGATGGCGTCCGGGTTTTTCAGATCGATCTCGGTGAAACTGGCGAGGTTGACCGGCGACGGCTTGATATCGGCGCCATGGACTTCGGCGCCTAGCTCGACCAACGTGCGCGCGCACGCCTCGCCGGTGCCCGAAAAACAGCCCATGACGACGACGCGTTTGCCCTTATAGCCCAGAATATCCTTTGACATGTCCCTCAACCCTTCCTGAATATCATTGCAGCGGTGCGAATTTCGTCTGCGCGAGGCCGCCCATCGCGTCGGCCATCAGCGCGGCATCGCGGGTGACGTGTGCGTTGCAGAGAATGATCGCCGCCTCGGTCCCGATGGCTCCCGCAGCCACGGCCTCGCAATAGGCGCGCCATGCCGCCGAATAATCGTCGAACACCGCCCCCAGCGCGGCTTCGATTTCCCGCTTTTCCGCGCGTTGAAAGCCCGGTTCGAAGCGCTCGATCGCGCGCCACCACTTGATCAGGCGGGCCATGCCCTTCGCCTTCACCGCCGCCTGCTGGTCGGCGAGGCGCGGGACGATCACATCGCGGATATCGTCGAGCGCGATGCCGAAGCTGCGATCGCGCGCGCCGATCGCGGCGTCAGGCAGGTCGACCGGCGGCAGAGCGATGCCGGCAGCCTCCGCTAACGCCTCCGACAGCACGCGTCGGTGGATCGTCGAATAAACCATGTTCATGCCGAGGTTGGGCGGCGGCGGGGCGTCGGGATCATCGAGCCGCGAGCGACGCGCGAAACTCGTCTGGAACAGCACCCGCCAGTAACGCAGGCGCGCCAGGTCGATGCGGTGACCACCCGCGGCTTCATAGGCGGCAAAGGCCTGCGGCAACGGCACAAAGCCTTGAAACAACATGCGGATTGCCAGCATCGCAAGGTCCGCCATCGGATCGCCATAGTGGACGAGCTCCCAGTCGAGCAGCGCGGTCACCCGCTCGTCGTCGAACAGGAAATTGCCGGGACCGGCATCGCCGTGGACGATGACGGGAGGCGGCATGTCGGCGGGGATATTCGCTTCCAGCCAGTTCAGCGACAAATGGATGAGCGGGTCCCAGGTTCTGCCGCTGTTCCCCCGCCGCAACGCGGCGATGCGGCGCTCGATAAACAGTCGTGGGGACTCGACGGGCCCCATGCCCTCGACAGGGTTCGCCGCGACATCGATGCGGTGAAGCGCGGCAAGCTGCGCCATGAAGTCGGCGGCCAGCCTGTCGCGCTGCGCGGAGTCGACGATGGCGCCGAACCGGTCCCGGCCCGAAACCAGACCGCAGACCAGCGCGCGCTGGTCGGGGACCGAGGCATAATAAGGGGCGACGCGCACGCCGGCATCAGCCAGCGGCCCCGAGAGCGCGCGAAGCACGCTTGCTTCACGCAGGAAAGCGGCATCGTCGCCCGCACCCGCCTTGTGAACGTCATAGTTCATATAGGCGCTGGCGGTGCGGCCGTCGGGCCAGCTGAGGTCGAGCTCGGCGCCCTCGCGTGAGGCTCCACCGCCTCCGCGCGGGCGAACCGCCGTGACGATCGCGCCGCTGGCCGTTTCAACGGCCTTCGCTAGCCCCGGCGGCAGCAGGTCATGCGCGCTCATCCGACCACCTTTGCTTCGCGAAAAGCCGCAATCTCGGCGTCGGAATAGCCGATTTCCCTAAGAATTTCGTCGCTATGCTCGCCGACGACGGGACAGCAACGCTTGAAGACAATGGGCGTATCGCCGAAGGTCCAGAAGGCGCCGGGCTGTTCGACAATGCCATAGAGCGGCTGCGGCAGGACCGAGACAAGGTTGAGTTCGCGGTTCTGGGGATCGTCGAAGAAGCGGTGCATCGCGTCCTCGAAATTGACCGCATCGGCCGGTACCCCTGCGGCTTCGAGTGCCGCGAGCAGATCGCCCGCCTTGCGGTCCTTGGCGCCGCCCTCGAAATCATCGCCGAGCAGGTCACGGAGGGCAGCCTGCTGAGCGGGCTGGTGGGCGGCAACCGCGATCCACGCGCCCTCGGCGCATTCATAGATGCGGTGATAGGGCGAAAAGCCGGTCTGGTCGCTGGTGAGGTGATAGGTGTCGGTCAGCGCGCCGTCGGGCCCGATAAGCCGCTCGCCCTGCGTGAATGCGGCGAGGCCGAGCAGCGAGGTCTGGGTGTTATAGCCGCGCCCCGTGGCGCGCCGGGCATAGAGGGAGGCCATCAGCTCGACCAGACAGCTTTGTGCGGTCGCGACGTCCATCGTCCCGGGGCGGTTGAAAACCGGGCGATTGCCCTCCCCCGCATTTTCAAACTCCCAGCCAGCGATCGCGTTGAAGATCGAATCATAGCCGGGCCAGTTGCCCCGCTCGCCCCGCTGGCCATAGGCGCTGGCATAGTTGAACGCGACATCGGGCTTGGCGGCGCGGATGCCCTCTTCGCTGAGCCCCAGCTTGGCGGCGCCCTTGAAACGCATATTGTGATGGACGATTTCCGCCCACTGGATCAGCCGCTCCAGGATCGGCCGCGCTTCGGGTTTGGTGAGGTCGATCGCCAGGCTTCGCTTCGATCGCGCCGCAGCCTGGTAATAGCGGTGCATGAAGCGGATGCGATCGCCGCTCAGCGCCTCGACCTTGATGACGTCGGCGCCCATGTCGCCCATCATCGATGGCCCCATCGGGCCGGCGAGGAACATGCCGAGATCGAGGACCCGCACGCCTTCGAGCACTTCCGCCGGCGCGCTGCCCGGCGCGGGTGCGGACCTGGGCGGCCACATCACGTCGCCCCCTTCGCCAAGGCGCGGCGCCGGACGGCCCTGCGGCAAATCGGCGTCGCTGTGAAAGGGCGTGTTGGGTTGGCGAGTCTTTCCGAAATCGGGATCTTCGACTTCGACGACATAACCGTTCGCCTCGACATCTTCGTGGCGCAGCACCTCGCCCATCGGGAAAGCCGGCTCGGCGGCGATGTCGGCGGCGCGAAGATCGGCGAGCCAGTTCGCCAGCGGCCGGCGCCTGAAGGCTTCGGCCTGTCCTTCCGCCGTTTCGAGATCGACCTCGGCTTCGGCCAGAACCTCCCACATCGTCGGCATTGTCGCATAATCGAACTGGCGGGTGGGATCCATGATCTGCAACCAGTCGCCGTCGGCGCACTGGAACAACTGCTGCGCGATCGCGCGCGGCTTGTCGGGCGGATAGGTCTCCGGGTTCGGCATCGGCCCTTCGCTGTTGCGCGCCCACACCAGCGGAAGCGTTGCGAGAAAACCCTGAAAGATCGATGTGTGCGCCGGGCCGCCCCGGCCGCTCTGGAGGCGCATCACCAAGCGGGCGAGCAGCCCCGCGGCGGCAAGATGCGCCGCCGCCCAGCTGCCCTGACGATAGCGATAGACGATCGGCCCGCCGCGGTGTCCGTCATTCTCGTACATCGCACCGACGCGCGCTGCGACGAGCAGTTCGTCGTCGCTACGCTCGACATCGGGATGATTGGCCGGTGAACCGGTGATTGCAGTGACCACCAGATGCGGATGACGCTCTGCAAGACCCGCATCGTCAAGGCCCAGCGCCTTCGCGCGCGATGGGGCGAACTGGTGAAGCAAAGCGTCGGCGCCAGCCAGGCGCGCATGGAGCGCATCCAGCCCTTCGGCGGTATCGAGGTCGAGGACGACGCTTCTTTTGCCGCGGTTCCAGTTCGCGAAGGGCGCCGTGCCGCGCGCCGGGTCTCCGCCGGGACGCTCGACCTTCAGCACCTCTGCGCCAAGCTCGGACAGCATCAGCCCCGCGACCTGGACCGCCATGCCCTGGCCTATTTCCACGATGCGAAGGTCGCCGAGCATCGATCAGGCCTTGAAGTTGGGAAGGACCCAGCCGTCCTGAATGGGGGTCCAGTCGACGCTGACCTTCATCCCGATATGGACATCCTCGGCATAGCACCCAGACAGGTTCGCGTTCAGCCGCGTACCGGGCGCGCCATCAAGGTCGACGACCACGGGTACATAGACATAATCCTCGCCATTCTTCGGATTCTTGTTGCAGATCGCGAAGCTGAAAACCGTGCCGGTGCCGGGAAGCGTCGGCCAGTTCTTGGCGCGGCTGCCGCATTCGGGACAGACCGCGGTCGGCGGCATGCGGAAATGCCCGCAATCGCCGCACTGGCACGCAGTCAGCCGATGCTCTTTGGCCGCAAGCCAGAAGGGTTCGGTATCGGGATTGGTAGTGATGCGGATCTGGTCGCCGGGAAGCGCGCGGGCGGGGCCATAAGTCATGTCGATCAATCCTTGCGCAGGATAAGGCTGGAAACGGGCAGCGACGCGGGTCCGCCGGACACGAGCGCGAATTCGGCATCCTTGACCTGATTGATCGCGGTGCCGCGGACCTGTTCGACGCCTTCGACGATATGCGTCATCCCGATGATATAGGCCTCGTTGAGATTGCCGCCGTGGGTGTTCACCGGAACGCCCCCGTTGACCCCCTTCCCGGTCGCCGGATCGTACCGCAGCTTGCCCGACAGCACATAATCATTGCCTTCGCCCTTTTCGCAAAAGCCATAATCCTCCAGCTGCATCAACACCATCGGGCTGAAGTGATCATAGAGCAGGGCGACGTCCATGTCCTTCGCCGTCAGGCCCGATTGCGCCCAGATGCGGTCGGCGGTGAACTTGTGTCCCGAGCTCGCGAAATGCGGGTCGGGCATCCCCATCCAGGCAAAGGCCCGGCCCCACTCGCGCTGACCGCCATGCGCCGCGGCGTGCACCACCGCCGGCTTGTGGCGGCAGTCCTTCGCACGGTCCATCGTCGTCGTGATCACGGCGACCGCGCCATCGGTTTCGAGGCAGAAGTCGAGCCGACGCAGCGGGTCGGCGAGCATGACCGAGGCGTCATATTGTTCTTTGGTCAGCGGCTCCTTGCGCACCGCTTTCGGGCGGTTGTGCGTATTGGCGCGGGTCGCCATCACCACTTCGCCAAAGGCATCCTGCGTCGTGCCGTAAAGGTGCATATGGCGGCGTGCGAGCACCGACATGAGGTGGCCGGGGCCGACAAGCCCCGACGGCTGGAGAAAGCTGTTCTCCGGGTTTGGAGCCGCGGCCCCGAACACGACGCCCAGCCGGTGCTGCGGCAGCTGTTGCAGCGCCATCAGCGTGACCGAATAGGTGCAATCCTCGTTCATCAGACCCGCCGTGGCGAGCCCGATCGCGCCGGGACAGCCGCCGCCGCCGCTGGTCAGCGTCGCCGACCAGCTGATGTGCGGCATGCCCAGCGTTTCCATCAGGCTGGCGGTGTCGAACTTGTCGAGATAGCCCGCGCCCGCGGTCGAATAATAGGAGAAGCCGTCGATCTGCTTGTGGCTGATCCCCGCGTCGGCGCAGGCATTCATGATCGCCTCCGCCGCCATGTCGTTGATCGTGCGCGGCCAGCTCTTGCCGCGCACATAATAGTCGGTCGCCCCCACACCGACGATCGCGCATTTGTCCTGATTGACCCAGGCCATTCGCATCTTCTCCCGATTCCCAGTTATCTAACTAGGTTTGATATGATGCTGGCGCGGGCTTGTCCAGTGGTCAAGCAAAATGGAGTTTGCGATACTTGCCGCGGAAATAGAGCAAGGGATCGCGCCGCGGTTCGAAAATGGCTTTCAGCACGCGGCCGACCAGAATGAAATGATCGCCGCCGTCGTGCACCGCGTCGCGCGCGCACTCAAAACTCGACAGCGAGCCGGTAAGCACCGGCGTACCATATTCGCCCACCTCCCACGGCGTGACGCCAAAGCGATCCTCGCCCTTCCCGGCAAAACGGCTCGAAGTGGGTTGCTGACCGATCTGAAGGACGTTGACCGCAAAGCGTTCGGCCTCGCGCAAATAGGGCGCGCTTCCTGACGTGTTGGCGATACAGACAAGCAGCAGCGGCGGATCGAGCGACACCGATGTAAAGCTGTTGGCGGTCAGCCCGATGGGGCTGCCGTCGGGGCACATGGCGGTCACCACCGTCACGCCCGTCGCGAAACAGCCCAGCGCGTCACGAAAGGTGCGCGCGTCGCTGCCCGCCCGATATTCTGGCGAGCCGCGCGGCGCCCGGCGTTCGAGGAAATCGACGAGATAGCCGCTCAGCGCATCGGCGCGGTCGTCGGTTATCACGAGTGCGCTGTTTTCGATCTGCACCAGCTCGCCGTCGGGAAGTTGATCGACAAAAGCGGCAGCGTCATCCTCCGATACCAGCTCGCTGATCGCGCCGCGTACATAGAGCGTCGGAAGCGGGATCTTGGCCGCGACGCCGTCCAGCCGCTCGGCCATCGCCGATGTATCGAGCGTATCGAACAGCCGGACGTCCCATTGCGCCTGCCCCGGCGCCAGCGTCGCGGCTTCGCGCAGGCGTGCGCCGACGCGCCGGGCGATGGAAGGGTCGAGGTTGACCGGAGAGTCGACCAGCACCAGCCCGGAGGCGAGCACCGCCGCGTCCTGCTCAAGCGCGGTGCTGGCGATCCAGCCGCCGAGCGTGGACGCGACCACGACGGGACGCGTGCCCATTTGCGCCAGAACGGCGCGCAAATCCCCGACCAGCGCGTCGAAATCATAGCGTCCGTCATCGGGCCATTCGCTGCCGCCGTGGCCGCGCAGATCGAGGCTGATCACCCGGCGCCCCGCCTTTTCGAGGGCATCAGCAACACCCGACCACACCGCGCGCGTCTGCCCGGCTCCGTGGACGAGCAGGACCGCCGGATCATTTTCCGAACCGATGACTTCGGCCTCCAGCCGGACGCCCGCAAAACCCCGATATTCGACGATACTCATTGCCAATCCCTATTCGCCGCCTCGCCCAGACGCAGCCATTCGTCAAACTGGTCGGAACGCCGCCGCATCATCAGCCTGGCGATCTCGGGATCGCCATCGATGATTGCGTTGCACAGGTTCCGCTGCATGTCGCGCGCACGCCGCCGCCGCTCCGGGTCGGCGTAAAGGTCGCCGCCCTTTTCGTCGAGGCCAAAGCTGTATCCGATCTCGAGGATCAATTCGACAACGGGATTGCCGCTCATCTGCGCGATCAGCCGCGCGATTTCCACCTCTCCCGCGATCAAGTCGCGCGGCGTGTCGCGCGCGTCGATCGTCGCGGCAAAACCGCGCAGCCGTTCGGCGTCTTTGGCGCTGCGGCGCCGCGCCGCTGCCGTGGCAGCCTCTTCCGAAACCGGGCGGGTGACCTGGATGACGTGCCCCAGATGCGCACCCTTGAGCCGCAGGAAGCGCGCGAGCGACTGGATAGCGTCGCGGGCATCGGGACGTTCGGCATAATAGCCGCCCTTGATGCCGCGGCGGATGCTGATCAGCCGGTCGCTTTCAACCAGCTTCGCCGCCTGGCGCAGCGTCGGCCGGCTCACTGCCAGCCGCTGCAGCAATTCGTCCTCCGCGCCCAGATGGTCGCCGGGCTGCGCGGCGAGGCTAAGCCGCGCAAGTTCGCGTGCGGTGCGGCTGGCGAGGGTTTCGGCTGGGTGCTTCGGCTTCACGCGTCTTTCCTAATCAGGTATCTCTTTATTGGACTATATTGCCAAAGTCCACTGAAACTGTGTGTTGACTAATATAACTAGGTATCTTTTAATCGAACCCATAGATTGCGAGTCGAGAGGAGATCGTCCGGTGAAACCTTTTATATTCAGCGCCGACAGCCACATCATGGAACCGTCCGAAATCTTTCTGGACGGCCTCCCCGCCTCGCTGAAGGACCATGCGATCCATGCCCGGATGGAAGGCGAGTATCTCGTCACCGGAACCAAGGACAAGGTCATTTACCGCCTGCGCGTCGGGCAGCACCGCGAAAAGCAGCTCGGCGATGCACAGCGCAAGGGCATCCGCGAAATACCCGGTCGGCTCGAAGATATGGAGCTTGAGGGCATCGATGCCGAAATCTGCTTCCCGTCGCTTGGCCTGTGGCTCTACTGCCTCGACAACGCCGATGCCGAGGCGGCGTCGGCGCGGCTCTACAACGACTGGAACGACAGCTTTCTGGGCGGTCATCCGAACCGCTTTGTGCGTTGCGGCATGCTGCCCGTTCTCGACTTTTCGAACACGCTCGCCGAACTGGATTATCTGGCGTCCAAGGGCTTTACCGCTGCGATGCTGCCGGCGACGACGCCGCCCACGCTGCCCAAATATAACAGCGATGCCTGGGATCCCGTCTTTGCCAAAGCGGCCGCGCTCGGCATCGTCTTCGTGATGCACACCGGCACCGGGCTCGAAAGCGTGATCGTCGAACGCGGCCCCGGCGCCGGAATCATCAATTACACCAATCAGATGAACGATGCGCAGCACAGCGTCATGTATCTGGTGGCAGGCGGCGTGCTCGACCGCAATCCGGGCGCGAAGGTCGCCTTCATCGAAAGCGGAGCGAGCTGGCTGGTCGCGCTGGCCGAACGCATGGACGAAGTCTCGGTCGCGCACGGGAATTTCGTCTTTCCAAAACTCAGCCGCACGCCAAGCCAGATCATCGACGATCAGGTGTGGGCAAGTTTCCAGCATGACCGGGCGTGCATCGCCTCCGCGGCGGCTGGGCTGCCCGGCGCAAAGAATGTTATGTGGGGTTCGGACTATCCCCACGCCGAAGGGACGTTCCCGATCAGCCGCCGGATCGTCGAGGAGTTGTTTGCGGGAATGGATGTCAGCGAAGAGGTGCGGCGCGATATATTGGGGCTGAACGCAGCCCGGCTCTTCGGCATCGAACCCCGTGTAGCGACGAGCGCCAAGGTCGCCGCCTGATCCCGTTTTGCGGCGGGCCGTGCCACGAGGCGCGGCCCCTCACCCGCAGCATCGGCCGATAAAAACTCCCCATCGCGACGCGATGGGGAGTTTTATTGTCACTCTTCGATCGGGCGCGCCGTCCGCCCTGCCATGATCGCGGCGACACCGCCAACGAGCAGGCAACCCGACAGGATCGCGAGCGACGGCTGCAACGACAATTCCCCATATCCCGGCGCGAATGCCTTGCTGAGATAGCCGGCGACCGTTCCCCCCAGCCCGACGCCGGCCAGGCCGATGAACATATTGATCGTTGCCGACATCATCGCCCGCATCTGTACCGGCACCTGCGCAAAGCAGAGCGCGATGATCGGTCCGAGGTGCAGCGTCATCATGAATTTTACGACGACGAAACAGGCGAGCGCGACATAGGCGTTTTCGACGAGCGCGAAACCGAGGCCGAACGGAAAAGAAATCAGCAGACCGATGCCCGCGAACCAACCGTTAAAGCCCGGCTTCGCTTGCCCATAGCGGTCGCTCACCCAGCCTGCGACAAGGTTGCCGATGACCAGGCCCGCCGCCATCGCGCCACCCAGCCAGAATCCGGTCTCGGTCTTGTCCATGCCGTGGACGCGCTGAAAGAAGGAAGCGCCCCACAGGATAAAGGCAAAGCCAGTCAGCGGGACCATGCAGAGCAACAGTCCGACCCAGCGCAGCGACGGGTTCGACGCCATCGTGCGGAGTACCTCGCCAAGGCTGCTCTGCTGCACCTGCTGCGGTTCGACCACCCCGCGCCGTCGCGGTTCCGCGGCGAGCAGATAAACGAGCAGCCCGACCGCGATTCCCGGCAGGCCGACGATCAGAAACACGGTCCGCCAGTCGTACCATTGCGACAGCCATCCCGCGAGCGCCAGCCCGCCCGACAAGCCGACGGCATTGGCGGCCAGCATGACCGAAATGATCGTCGTACGGCGATCTTTGGGAAAAATATCGGTGAGCAGCGACATGCCCGCGGGGCCCGCCCCGGCCTCGGCGGCGGCGAGGCCGATGCGCGCGAGCAGCATCTGCCAGAAACTATGGGCAAAGGCGGACAGCGCCGTCGCCGCGCTCCAGATCGAAACGCAGACGGCGATCACCAGGCGCCGATCGCCCCGATCGGCGTAGCGCGCGATCGGAAAGGCCGCGAGCGCGTAAAAGGCCGCGAAGGCGATGCCGGTCAACAGGCCGAGCTGCCCGTCGTCGAGTCCCAGTTCCGCTTTGATATCGTCCTGGAACAGCGTGAAGACCTGCCGGTCGACATAGCTGAGGATAGCAACCGCGACCAGCAGACCCAGCGTCAAACTGCGGCGGCTCGAAACTTCCGATGACATGCCGTTCCTTTCGCGGCGGGAGGGAGAGCGTCCTCGCCGAAGAAAAAGGAGGAGGCCCGACAGCTCGGTCCTCCCCCAGTGCTCCGGATAGAGCCCCTATGACCTTCAGAAGCGAACGGTCCCCGTCACGCCGAAAGTGCGGGGTTCGTTGCGCGTCGACGACACATAACCCACCGGCGCCACCAGCAGGTTGGCGGTGAAGGTGCGGTCGTTGGTTATATTGCGCACGAACACCGCCAGTTCATAGGCATCGTCCGCAAAGCTCACCGACGCGCGCGCGCCGAACAGGTCTTGCGCGTCGCGGGTCAGCACCTTGAACAGCTGCGCATTCTGGGCATTCACCGCTCCCGGGACCGCGGTCGATCCCGGCGGCACCTGCGCGGCATTCTGGGCAAAGAAATAGGAGCCCGACGGACTGGAGCTGAAGTGGCTGTAGTCGGCGTGAAGCTTCAGCCGCGCCCCGCCCAGGTCGCGGTCAAAGTCGATCGCCGCACCCCATTGCCACGGCACGACAGCGTCGAAGCGCTCGAAACTGCGGTCGCCCGACAAGTCCGAATAACGGATATATTTGGGGTCGACATGCGCGATAAAGCCGCTGAGACGAAGACCGTCCGCGACCGAAATCACCGTGTCCGCCTCGAAGCCGCGGAAGCGCGCCTTGCCCGCGTTGCCCAAAACCGTCGCCGACGCGCCCTGGTTCGAGCCCGGCTGCGCGATCAGCGTGCTGCGCTGGATGTCGTTGACGTCGGTCTGGTAGGCCGCAACGTTCAGACGCACCCGCCGGTCGAGGAATTCGCCCTTGAATCCGATTTCATGCGAATAGGCGATCTCGGGCTTGAAAGGGATCAGGAACGCCGCCGAAGGCGCGCGCAAATTCTGCCCGCCCGACCGGAAACCTTTGCCGGTCTTGATATAGAAAAGCAGATCTTCGGTCGGCTTATATTCCAGCCCCGCCGTGTACGACCAGCCGGAGAAGGAATCGCGGCGCTTGACCGCGCATTCCGGCGTGGCGACCAGCTCCGGCCCCGTGATCGCCGGAGCCGCGAAGAGCGAACAGGTGGTCGTGCTCGTCGTCCGATTGAAATTATTGTTGAGGCTGGTGATGCCCTTGTCATCGACCGAATAACGCAGCCCGCCCGTGAACGACAGCTTGTCGTTGAAATGGAAGGTCGCCTGACCGTACCCGCCCATGCTGTCATTATCGATATTGGCGAAGAAGTGCGACGTTGTGGGGTTGATCGCCGGCGCCACGATCGAGATCGACTGGTCGAACCCGTCTTCGTGAAAAGCAAAGAAGCCCGCAGCATAGTCCAGCTTGTTGTCGAACGCACGGCCGGTGATCTGGAATTCACCCGACAATTGCTCGACCGACTGCTGGCTTTCGGTGAAATGGATCGCAAAGGGCGAACCGTCGAGGTCGACACCGGCATAGGCGTCGATCTTGCGGTAACCGGTGATCAGCTGCAATTGGCCGAAATCGGTATCCAGAATTCCGGTGAAACCATAGGTCTGCGTCTTGGCGTAACTATAGGGAACCTCGTTGTTCGACGCGATCTTCGGATTCGCGGCGAGATTGGCGATGATCGGATCTAGGATGGCCTTCCCGGCCGTCCCCGCCGTTGCTGGCGGCGCGCCGTTGATCAGCCCCACATACAGTGCGCCTGTGTTGGAAAGACTATAGGTCGAATTGCTCGCCGTAAACGGCTCCAACGCCATCCGCATCTGGCGTGCCGGCCCCTGCTCGTCCATCCGGAAATATTCGCCGGAAAAGCGCAGCGTCAGATTGTCGGTCGGCTTTATGTCGAGCTTGGCGCGCCCGTTCCAGCGGTCGCGGTCGTCCATCTTTACGCCGTTGGGCGTGCCCACATAGGGGGCCTTCGCCACCGTCGGATTGTTGGCGCCGACCGCCGAGGTCGCGCCTGCAGGCACAACGTTCGTCGTATATCCGTCGCGCCGCGAACGCTGCATCGCGACCCTCAGCCCGACCTTGTTCTCGACGATCGGCAGGTTGAGCACGCCGGTGGCCTGGAACTCGTTGTACCGTCCATAAGTGAGCGACAGGCTGCCCCCGAAATCGTTGAGGTCGGGGTTGTTCGAGTTGATGAGCAGCGCGCCGCCCGTCGTATTGCGCCCGAACAAGGTCCCCTGCGGGCCTTTCAGTATCTGTGCTGATTGAACATCCAGAAAATCGCCATTGAGGCCATAGGATCGCGCCCAATAGACGCCGTCGACATAGGTGCCCACCGACGGATCGAGCGTGATCAGCGTATCGGATTGCACCTGACCGCGCAGCGTCAGGATCAAGGCGCTTGGCGTGTTCGAGCCCTGGCGGATCGAAAAGCCGGGGGTGAAATTGGCGATGTCCTGCACGCGCTGGACGTTGCGATCGGTCAGGTCTCCGCCTGACAGGGCAGTGATCGCGACGGGCACGTCCTGCAGATTTTCGGATACCTTGCGGGCGGTGACCACTATCTCGTCGAGACCGCGGCTGCCGGCTGCCTCGTCCGGCGCTGCCTGAGCAAGCGCCGGAGACGAGGACAGTCCTATTGCTGCTAGCGACACCGTGGCGAACATCTGGGCTAAAACGCGATTTTTACTCAAAATCATGGTCTTCATCCTCCCCTAATGCTCTCACGGAGCGCTATGTTATTTCATCAGAACTTGAAGCTGGCAGTAACTCCATAGCTGCGCGGCTCGTTGTACGAGGTACCGACATAGATATTGCTCAAAAGGAGCGTGTATTGCTGCTCCTGGTCGCCGGTCAGGTTCTTGCCCCACAGCGCCAATTCAAAGTTGCGATCGGGACCAAAAGCGACCGCGACGCGCGCATTCAGAATGCCGAGCGAACCCGAATTCGCGACCGCCGCCACTTGTGCGGCCTGATCGGGCGTGAGGCCCAGACCGCCGATACCGGTGGAAGTGAACAGTTCAGGCGGAATGTCGATCTGCGGCATTTTGCCTTGCCACGCATAGACGACGTTCGCATCCAGCCCGACGCTGCCCAGATCCTTCTTATATGCGGCGCCGACCGAATATTGCTTCTTCACAATACCGATGAAACGGTAATCGCTCTTGTCGACCGGCACGATCACCTGACTTCCGAAAGCGCCCGATACGCCGGCGCCCTGGTACCGCGTGTATTTGGGATCGGTGAGCGCACCCGAAGCGAAGACGGTGAAGCCGTCGACGATCTCGAACGATGCATCGGCTTCCACACCCCAGGTTTCGGTATCGGCGTTCTCGATCACAGTCTGGCTTTGCCCGTTCGGCGCCAGGACGGGTGTGCGCTGCGCACCCTTCACCTTGTTGTGGTATCCCGCGATGTTGAAGCTGCCGCGGCGGTCGAGGAAGGTCGTCTTGATCCCGACTTCCTGCTCATAGACGATCTCGGGTTGCGACGGGATCGAGTCCGCCAACGTCAGCGTGCGAAGCTGCAGAGCGCCCGAGCGATAGCCCTTGCTGTGCTTGGCATAGACCATCACGTCGTCGGTGATGCTGTAATCCACGCCCGCCGTGTACGACAGGTTGGTGAAGGTTTCCTGGCTGCGACGCAGGCACGGCACCGGGGTCACCGCCGGACTGCAAAAGGCGAAGACGTTGTCGTTGTTCGGGACGACGCCCGACTGGGTCGTCAAACGCCGGTCGTCGATCGAATAGCGAACGCCGCCGGTGATGCTGAGCGCGTCGGTCAGCTTGTAGTTGAGCTGAGCGTAGAGGCCATAGCTGTCGTTATCGAGCGTGCCGCTGAAATTCGACCAGTCGGTTGCACCGACAAATTGCGGTGGTACCAGCGGATTGGTCGCCGCGAGCGTGGCGCCGAACAGGTTCGAACGCGATTGGTCGAAACCCGTCTCACGGAAATAGGTAAGACCCGCGGCATAATTCAGGCTGTCCTGGAACGCCGTGCCGGTCAGCTGCAATTCGGTCGAATATTGATTCAGATCCTGCGTGCCGCCGGTGAAGTGCCCGACCACGCTCGAACCGTCGAGGTCGATCAGGTTATTGCTCTGGATTCCGCGATAGCCGTTGATCCAGCGCACCTGGCCGAAGCTGGTGTCGAGGATGAACTTGGCCATATAGGTCTGCGTCTTGGTGTTGTTGAACGCCCCGCGCGGATCGGCCCCGACAACGGCCGACGGAGGCGTGACGCTAACCAGATTCGCATTATTGCCGAACTTGGCGCGTTCGCTGGCGGCAATTCCGTCGAGGATGGGTTTGGCGGCGCCGAAGGCTGCCGGTGCATTAAAGAAAAGATTCTGACGAACCGGCCCGTCGATCTTGGTGTCATACCATTCGCCCGACAGGATGATCTCCAGATTTTCCGCGGGACGCCAGCCGAGTTTCACGCGGCCGTTGATCGTTTCGCGCCCTTCATATTTCTTGCCGCTGTTGATGTCGGTCTTGTAGCCGTCACGCTTCTGATAATAGAGCGCGCCGCGAAGCGCCACGTCGTCCGACAGCCCCAGGTTGATCACGGCTTGCCCCGTCCGCTCGTCGAAGCGGCCATAGGTCGCGCTGATGCGGCCCGAATATTCGCCGTACCGCGGATCGCCGGTCTTGATCAGGACGGCGCCCGCCGACGTGTTGCGGCCGAACAACGTGCCCTGCGGCCCTTTGAGCACCTGAACATTCTCGATATCGACGAGCTCGGTGTTCAGACCATATGCGCGCGCGATATACATTTCGTCGATATAGGTGCCGACCGACGGCTCGAGCGTCGCGATATTGTCATTCTGCACCTGTCCGCGCATGGCGAGGGTCAGGGCAGTCGGGTTGTTGCCCGAACCGCGAATGTTGAACCCGGGCGTGAAGGTCGCGATTTCATCGACCTTGGTGATCCCCTGCGCCTCCAGCGTTTCGCCGCTGAACGCCGTGATAGCGATCGGTGTATCCTGAATATTCGCGTCCTGCTTGGTGACGCCGACAACGACGATCGCGTCGTCGTACTTGACATCCTCGTCCGCCGCCTGAGCAAGGGCGGGTGTCGACAGGAGACTCACGGCCGCGATCGAAGCGCCAGCCAGCAAACGTGCAGAATCAAACTTTGGTTTGGAAAACAACGCCCACATCCTCTCTCACTGGGCTCCTTGGCGGCCCATTGTGCGAGTTATATAACTAAGTCTAACAAGACATACAAGTGGGGTTTACATCATTTGTGTGTCGGATTCTCCCGGTTATCCGCCTTTTGGCAACAGTCGCGCCAGCGTGGGAACATCTGCGAGCGCCCGCAGGACGTCGTTGAGGTGCGTGCACCCAATCGTACCCACCAGCGTATCGAGGACCGCCTGCCGAAATTCCGCGACATTCTGTCCGACCATGCGCGCCGCCTTCATCGACGCGCCCGGGCATTCGCGAAACGGCAGGATCAGCGGCAGCGCCTGCAGCGCCAACAGCGTCCCATCGCTCTCGTCGACTTCGGCATAGACGCGATATTCGTGGATCGCCGTGCGCGATCCTTGCGGATTGGGACCGCTATCCTGAAAGCCGGCGTCGACCTTCAACACGCCTTCCGCGCGCCATATGTCAATTCGGCGCGCACGGCGCGCGAGCGGCCGACCCTGTTGCTCGGGCATGATATGCCACCCGGCGGGGTCGTCGGGGTTGACGAGCGGGCCGACCTCGGTCGCCGACTGATCGCTATGATCGACGTCGCCGTCACCCGTCAGCGAACTGCCACCTTCGGTGAATCCGGTGCAGATATTGACCATGCGACCCTTGTTGCCCGCGCCCGATTTCTCCCGATTGGCCGCCATGCGCGCGTGCCAGTCGGGAGTCCAGCGCGACCATATCCACCCCGCAACCAGGCTCGCTCCCGCGAAATCGTCGAGAACCTGGAACAGCGGCGTGCCCCGCATATCCCCCAGCACCTGGGCCAGCGCGGTGCGGCTGGCGCCGCCCGCCCTAACCCCGACCAATTCGCCGACGCGCGCGTGATCCTCAGAGATGTCGATCTCCAATATCTCGCGCTGCGGCGACGCCTTGATCGTGTAGTCCCCGCTCGCCAACTCGACCGCGCCGCCTTCGAACGGTGTCAGCAGGTCGCGCGCCCGCCCTGTCATGGTCCACGGTTCGCCAAAGCCGTCGGGCCAGTCGGAATCGATCGACGTAGTCCGCCGGATCGACCCCGGCCGACGAAGCGGGGCGGGGCCGGCCGATTGGCGCGCAAAGGGAAATTGCTGTGGTGCGGTCAAGTCTCTGTCCTGTCCGTGCTATTTGGGGGGCATGCGGATCGCGCCGTCAAGGCGCAGATTCTGCCCGTTGAAATAGTTGTTACGCGCCAGTTCAAGGACGAGCGAGCCGAACTCCTCTGGTTTACCAAGGCGCTTCGGGAACGGCACCGACGCCGCGAGCCCTTCAAAGATAGCCGGCGCCTTGTCCTTCACCGCCAGCATGGGCGGGGTGGCGAATATGCCCGGCATGATCGAATTGACCCGGATGCCCAGGTCCATCAGGTCGCGCGCCATCGGCAGCACCAGCCCGTTCACGCCGGCCTTGAGCGATCCATAGCCGACCTGCCCGATCTGCGCGTCCTGCGCCGCCGCCGAAGCGGTGAGCACGATCGACCCGCGCTCGCCGTCCTCGTTCAGAGGTTCGGCATTCGCCATGCCGAGAGCCGAGAGTGACGCGACGCGATAGCTCGCGATCAGGATGCCCTCGGCCGAGAAGGCATAATCCTCGGTCGGATAGCGGACATAGCCCCCGCTCGCCTTGTCGAAGCGGACGGTCTTGCTGTTCTTCGAGATCTGAGCGCAGTGGACGAGGACGCGTTCCTGGCCATGCGCCGCGCGGGCGGCGTCAAAGCCTGCGACGACGCTCTCCTCACTGGTGATGTCGACCTTGCAGAAAACGCCGCCGATCGCCTCGGCGACGGCCTTTCCGCCCGCTTCGTTGACGTCGAAGATCGCAACCTTCAAGCCCTCGCTCGCCAGCGCTTCGGCGCTCGCCCGGCCGAGGCCGGATGCGCCCCCCGTCACCACCGCCGCAATGTCGCTTCCCAATTTCATATCCAGATCCTTTGTTTGACTGCCATTATTGTAAAACCTCGAGGTTGCCGCCATCGACCACCAGCACCTGTCCGGTGATGAAGCCGGCGCGCACCGAACAAAGAAAAGCCGCTGCCGCTGCCATGTCTTCGGGCGTCCCCATGCGGCGGACGGGCCACTGGCTCACGCGTTCGGCGACATGCTCGTCATAGGTCTGGCCCTGCGCTTCGGCGATTTTGGTGAACACCTCCTTGAACTGCGGCGTCGCGATCGCGCCGGTGCCCAGCGTGTTCACCGTGATCCCCATCGGGCCGAGTTCGGCCGAAAGCGTCTTGGACAAGGCCAGCGCGCCGACGCGATACGTGTTCTGCGCCGCCCGCGCGAGTTTGCGGTGCGGAGCCTTCACCGAATTGGTGCCGATCGTCAAAATGCGGCCCCAGCCCTGTTCGCGCATGTGCGGGACGACCGCCTGCACCGCCCAGCGAAACGCCATGACATTGTTGTTGTTCGCCGCCGCAAAGGTTTCGTCGTCGACCTCAAGGAAGCTGCCCTTCGGCCCGGAATCGACGTTAAAGACCAGGATGTCGGGCGGGGCGAAGGCGTCGGCCGCGGCCTGCACGGCCTTGGCGATGCCCTCTTTCGTCGTGCAGTCGGCCGAGACGCCAACCGCTTCGCCGCCTGCGGCGGTGACTTCCGCCACGGCCGCGTCGATGGTCGTCTGGGTCCGCGCGGCGATGACCGTGCGGCATCCCTCGCGCGCGAACTCCTGGGCGCATCCGAGGCCGATTCCCTTCGATCCGCCAAACACCAGCGCGACTTTGCCTGCGATACCAAGGTCCATCAGGGCGCCTTTCCGTGCTGGAGCTTCAGCCGTTCCTGCAGAATGTCATTCCGCCCTGGCGAAGCGGCGACCGTCGAGCCGCCGTCCATCTTGATCGTCGTGCCGGTGATATAATCCGACCGGGCCGATGCCAGGAACAGACAGGCATGCGCGATGTCCGCGGGCGTTCCCGCGCGGCCGACGGGGACCGTCGCGCCATAAGCGGCAAGTCCCTCCTCGCCGAGCACGGCCTTGGCGCGATCGCTAGCGACCAGACCGGGATTGATCGCATTGACGGTGATCCGTTCGCGCACCACGTCGCCGGCCGCCGCGCGGATAAAGGCGTCGAGCGCCGCTTTCGCCATGCCATAGGCGGTCATGTTGGGGACCACGTTGAAGGTGCCGTTGACCGATCCGATCGCGATGAATCGCCCGCCGTCGCGCGCCTCGGCGAGACGCGGCCGCGCCGCATCGAGCAGCCACCAGGCCGCCTTGGCGATGCTGGCGAAGCCCGCCTCCAGCCGTTCGTCGTCGACCTGGCCAAGCCCCCCGTGGGGGATGTCGGCGGCGGCGTGGACGATGATATCGACACCGCCGAAGGCCTGCACCGCGGCGTCGACCAGCGCGCGGCAATCGGCATGTCTGGCGATATCGGCGGCGAAACATTGGGCGACCCCGCCTGCCTTCTCGATCCCCGCCTTCACATCCTCGGCATGGGAAATAGTCCGCGCACCGAGCATGACCTCGGCGCCCGCCGCCGCAAAGGCTTCGGCGATGCCGCGCCCGACCCCCTTGCCGGCGCCGGTGACGATCACCGATTTTCCGGCGAAGCTCTCGCTCATGCACTCTCTCCTTTGGTGGCCGCCGGGCCGAACTGGCGCGGCGGGAACAGCGGAATGTCCATCTGGGTCAGCACGCCGGGCGGCGCGGCCTTGACGAAGGGGATCGCATTGACCGCGATCGTCGGCGTCGCCGAAGTGCCGCGCGGGCGGTGGAGTTCCTCGCTGACCTCGGGCGCGCCCTCGACGAAAATCTTGTGCGTGACCCCCGCCCCCTTGGCCAGCGCGGGACGTTCCCATTCGGGGGCGGCGGCGTGGTGGAGCCGCAATATCTTTTCATAGCGGATCATCGGCCGGCCAAGGCAGTGCGCCGTGACCCGCCAGCGCGTCGCGGCGGTGCGCCCCGCCTCAACAATGCCAAAGGCGGCGGTGTCGATCGGATAATCGACCGCGATCGAGTCCCACTGCTGTTCGATGCGGTCGACCTCGAGGCCCAGAAAGTCGGCGATGCCGCGCAGCGTCGCGATATGCCACGAGGCGCCGACCTGGCTGGTGAACATCGGCGGCTGGATCGCGGGATCGCCGTTGAAGCCGTACATCAACAGCGAGTCGGTGCCGCCATAGCCCTGCACGTCGGACATCTCGACAATGCGCGCACTATCGAGCCGCGCGATGGTGGAAAGGATCGCGAACAGCTGTTGCCCGAAAGCGAAGCCCGGTTCCTCGCCGGTGAGCAGGAAGCTTGATCCACCGCGTTCGCACGCCGCGACGATGGGACCGACATGGCGCGGATCGCCATGCGCGGGATATTGCAGGTCGAAATGCGATATGCTGACCACGTCGGTTCCGGCTTCGAGAAAGGGCAGGATTTCGGCAGTCGCTTCGTCCTCGCGGCCAACGGTGCTGGCGAAATAGACGAGGCAATCGGCGCCAAGCGCAAGCAGTTCGGCGCTGTCCGAGGTCGCGATGACCCCGGTAGAGCCGGTCCCCGCGATCTCGCCCGCGTCGCGACCACGCTTTTCCTCGCCCGAGACGTGGAGGCCGACGAGCTCGAGCGCGGGATCTCCGATGATCTGAAGCAATCCCTGCTTGCCGAGATAGCCCATGCCCCAGGCGATGACGCGGATCGGCATGGCCTATCCTTCCGCAAATAGAGCGCGCAGCCCGGGCGCGGAGGGCTTCATCGACGGAGTGCGCGGAAAATCGGGGACGAAACGGATATGGACCGGAACCTGATAGGCGATCAGCCGGTCCTTGAGCCACGCCTTCAGATCGTCGGCTGTAGGCGCCGGTGCGCCGTCCTTCAGGATGATCGCGGCCGCCGGGACAGCGCCCAGGCGCGCGTCGGGGACGCCGACGACGGCGGATTCGCGGATCGCCGGGTGGCCGTTGAGCGCGGTGACGACATCGTCGGGATGGATCTTGAACCCGCCGCGGATGATCGCATTGTCGGCGCGGCCCCGGATGTAGAGGAAGCGGTCGGCGTCGAGCACCGCGCGGTCGGTGGTCCGCAGCCATGCGAGCGCGTTGCCGAGTTGCTTGCCCTTGATCTCAAGCAGGCCTTCGACGCCGGGAGCCATGATCGCGCCCGTGTCGGGATCGACGATGCGCGCCTCGATATCGCCATGGACCCGGCCGACCGCACCGCGCTTTTCGGGCCAGAGTTTGCGGAAATCGTCGATCGTCCAACCCGCGATCGCGCCCGCGAACTCGGTTGCGCCATAATTGGCGCAGATCGGTATGCCATATTTGTCGAGAAACGCGTCGACGAGGTCGGGCGACAAGGGCGCGGTGCCGGAGATCAGCGCACGAAGGCTTGAAAGGTCGGCGGGATCGACGTCGGCGTCGAGCAGCATTCGCACCGCAGAGGGAACGGCCGGCGCGACTGCGGGGCGATTGCGCCTGACCGCCGCGACCCAGGCGTCGACCGAGAATTTCTCGAGCAAGGCGATTTTCCGCCCTGCCGCCAGCGCGCCGATGCAGCCATAAATGCCGCCGATGTGCGTCAGCGGATTAACGATCATCGTGCAGCCCGAGTTGAGCTTCGGCGGATCGTCGAAACTGCGGCCGCGTTCATATTTGGTGAAGCCGCGAAAGCTCGCGTCGAACGATTCCCGGCTGAGCGGCACGCGCTTGGGCGTCCCGGTCGTTCCGCTCGTCAGCATTTCGATCGCGGTCCCCGGCGACGTTTTGATGACGGTGCGAACCTGCCCCTCCACAACCCGAACCCCTTCGAGCCGGGCGCCGATTTCGATCACCGCAGAGCCTGCGCGTGCGAGTGCATCGGCGACGCCGGGACGCGCGAGATCGCTCGCATCGGCAATCACCACCGGCAGGCCAAGGCCTTCGATGTCGGCGAACAGCCGGTTGTCGGGCAGGATCGGATTGAGCGTCACGAGGCAGCGGTCGGTCGAAAGCACCGCCACGATCGCCGCGATGTGCCCCGGGCGATTGCGCAGCATGACGCCGATTCGCGCATCCTCCGGCGCTCCGATCGTCGCGAGCGCGGCCTCGATCGACCTTACGCTCTGCGCGATCTCGCCCCAGCTATAGTCAACGCCTTCGAAATCGATCTCGACGCGATCGGGATCGAGCGCCATGATCGCGCGCAGTTTTTCGGTCATCAGCGCCATCAGAGCGCCAAGCCTCCGCTTGCCTCGATCACCTGACCCGTGACCCAGCGCGCATCGTCGCCGAGCAGCATCATCACGGCGCCCGCAATATCCTCGGGTTCGCCGAGGCGGCCCATGGGCGTGTGCTTCGCGGTTGCCTCGTCCCAGCCCGGCTGCTCGCGCAGCGCGGCAATGAATTCGGTCGCGACCGCGCCGGGAGCGATGCAGTTGCAGGTGATCTGCCGCCTCGCGACCGCGAGCGCGGTCGAAAAGGTCAGGCTCTGGATCGCGCGCTTCGTCATCGCATAACTTGCGGCGAACGGCTGACCGACCTTGCCCGACATCGACCCGATGTTGACGATCCGGCCGCCATCGCGAAGGCGCGGGAGCGCCGCCTGCGTGACGAAATGCGGCCCCTTCACATTGACGGCGAACAATTCGTCGAACAGCGCCTCCCCCGCGCCCTTCAGGGTTCCGTCGCGCCCGCCGCGACCGATGCCCGCATTGTTGATCAGAATGTCCAGATTGGGCGCGCCGCCGAATTCGCTGTCGCATGCGGCGAACATGGTCTCGATGCCCGATAGCGACGACACATCGGCTTGGACCGCAAACGCCCTGCCGCCTTGCGCGACGATCTCGGCCGCCAGAGCCTCGGCGCCCTCTTTGCTCCCCGCGTAGTTGATCGCGACATGCGCGCCCGCCTGCCCGAGTCGCCGCACGATCGCCGCGCCAATCCCGCGCGATCCACCCGTGACGAGCGCGGTCTTTCCAGTCAAATCCTTCACAGAAACAACCCCCCGCTCGCCTCGACGATCTGTCCGGTGACCCAGTGCGCCTCGTCGCGGCAAAGCATCATCACCGCCCCCGCAATATCTTCGGGCACGCCAAGCCGTTTCATCGGCGTCAGCCTCGCCGTCGCTTCGCTCCACCCCGGCTTCTCTGACAGCCCCTTGTTGAATTCGGTGTCGACCGCACCGGGCGCGACGAGGTTGCAGGTAATGCCGCGCGGCGCGACGACCACCGCGGTCGACATCGTCAGACTTTGCAACGCGCGCTTGGTCGCCGCATAGGCTGCGAAGGGGGGCAGCGCCGAGCGCCCGCCGAGCGAGCCGATATTGACGATGCGCCCATTGTCGCGAAGCCGGTCGAGGCACAATTGCGTGATGAAGTGGGGCGCCTTCTGGTTCACCGCGATCATGCGGTCGAACAGTTCCTCGCTGCAATTCGCCAGGCTGCCGGAATCGCCCTCCCCTCCGACGCCGGCATTGTTGACGAGAATGTCGAGGTTGGGGGCTCCGCCAAAGGTCGCGTCGCACGCAGCCAGCATCGCTTCGATTCCGGCCATCGTGCCGACATCCGCCGGGACGGCAAAGGCGCGGCCTCCTTGCGCCACTATGTCGGCGACCAGCGCTTCGGCGGCTTCTCTGCTGCCGGAATAATTCACCGCAATGTGCGCGCCCGCCTGCCCCAGCCGCCGCGCGATGGCGGCCCCGATTCCCCGGGAACCGCCGGTGACGAGCGCGGTCTTTCCGCTCAGCTCCGCCATTTTCTCTCTCCCCAGCCGTTTCGACATAATTGACTTAGTTATACAAGTCGTGCAAGCCCTGCCGAAAAGAAAATGGGAGCGGGGCATGTCCGAACTGATCCTCAGCGAGCGCGACGGCGCCTTGCGCATCCTGACGTTGAACCGGCCAGACCGGCACAATGCGATGGATGATGAAATGTCGGCGCTGTTCCGCGCCGCACTCGGCGACGCGCTGGAAGAAAGCGACAGCAGCGCCATCCTCCTTCGCGCCAATGGCAAGAGCTTTTGCTCCGGTCGCGACACGACCGTGCTCGGCCAGCGTGCGCGCGATGAAAGCGACTTTCACTTCGTTCGCCGGGCTCAGGAAGGGCGGCTCCTGATGCAGGAATCGACCAAGCCGATCATCGCGGCGCTCAAGGGTGGCGCGATCGGCGGCGGGTGCGAGCTGGCGCTCGCGGCCGATATCCGGATCAGCGACACCTCGCTGAAGATGGCGCTCCCCGAGATCCTGTACGGCGTGCTTCCCGACACCGGCGGGACCCAGATGATGACGTCGCTGATCGGCCCGTCGAAAACCAAATATCTGGTGATGACCGGAAAGACGATCGACGCCGCGACCGCACTCGAATGGGGGGCAGTCGATTTCGTCGTCGCGTCCGAGGAACTTGACGCGAAGGCGCTGGAAATCGCGCGCGATATCGCCGCAAAGCCGCCGATCAATCTCGCGCTGGCAAAGGAGCTGGTCAACCTGATGCACGGCTCGACAATCCGGACCGGGACCCGCGCCGAGCTTTACGCGCAATCCTATCTGTTCAAGACCGACGATTACCAGGAAGCCCGCGCCGCGCTCAGGGAAAAGCGCGCTCCCGCTTACAAGGGGAAATAATATGGCGCTCCCGGCTCCACCGCCACCCGGCGCCAAGGCGCTGCCCGACGGCACCTATGCAGGACAAGTCGTCGCCGTCACCGGTGGTGGCACCGGCCTTGGCAAGGGCATGGCGATCGAATTTGCGCGGCTGGGCGCGAAGATCGCGGTGCTCAGCCGCAAGCCCGAACATCTCGCGGCGGGCGTCGCTGCCATCGAGGCGGTCGGGGCAGCGGCCGTCGCGGTGGCTTGCGACGTGCGCGATCCCGATACAATCGCCAGAGCCTTTGACGAGATCGAGGCCAGGCTGGGCCCGGTCGACGTACTGGTCAACAATGCTGCGGGCAACTTCCCCGCCCCCGCCGAAGAAATGACCCCGAACGGTTTTCGCACCGTCGTCGATATCGTGCTCAACGGCACCTATAATTGCAGCCGCGAGTTCGCGGTGCGACGGCTTGCGGCAGGGCTTCCGGGCGCGATTCTGAATATCGGGGCGACCTACAGCTGGACCGGCGGCCCCGGGACCTCGCACTCGGCGGCGGCAAAAGCCGGCGTGACCAACCTCACGCAAAGCCTAGCGGTCGAATGGGCGCCCGACGGCATTCGCGTCAATTGCATCGCGCCGGGGCGCTTCCCGCACGACGACATGCCCGCGCACATGACGCGCCACCGCGACGGCGAACGCGGCGACAACACCATCCCCGGCATGCGCGTGGGCGAAGTGCGCGAGCTTGGCTGGGCGGCGACGTTCCTCTGCTCGCCTTACGCGAGTTATATCAGCGGGCATACGCTGGTGGTCGATGCCGCCAACTGGCTGCGACGGTCGCTGGTGATGCCCGAGTTCGTGCCCATCCGCGAACAGTTCGGCAAGCGCGCGATAGACAACGGCAGCGCGCGCGAAGCGATCGCCAGAACGCGCGGGGACAACGCATGAGCGAGCCGCTGGTCCTCCGCGAGGACGCGGGCGGCGTCTGTACGCTGACACTCAACCGGCCCGACAAGCGTAATGCGATCAACCGCGACCTGTTCCGCGAATTCCGCGCGCATGTCCGCGACATCGAAGCCGGCGTCGACGATGCGGGGCTGGTGGTGATCACCGGCGCCGGCGATCATTTCTGTGCGGGACACGACATCAAAGCGCCGCCGCACGCCGACGCGCTCGGCTGGCTGCGGCAGGAAATGCTGATTGTCGAGCGGCTCACCAAATTGCGCCAGCCCGTGATCGCGAAGATCCGCGGGACCTGCTACACTGGCGGGCTCGAACTTGCGCTGGCGGCCGATTTCATCGTGTGCGGCACGAGCGCGCGCTTTGCCGATACGCATGGAAAATGGGGGCTGGTTCCAGGCTGGGGGCTGTCGCAGCGTCTCCCCCGGCGCGTCGGCCAGGCGAAGGCGCTCGAGATGATGCTGACGAGCCAGCCCTACAGCGGTGAGGAAGCCGCAGCGATGGGGCTGGTGAATTACTGCGTCGACGATGATGCCCTCGACGCGAAAACCGCTGAACTGGCCGCGCTTGTCCTCGGCAACAGCCGGCACAGCAATGCCGAGAACAAGCGGCTGATCTACGACACCGACGGCATGGCGATTGCCGCGGGGCTGAACCACGAGCTGATGCGCAACGCTGGCTTCGATCCGGCGATGCGCAAAAAGGGCGAACCGATCGCCGCTGCGAAAAGGGCCGGCTGATGGACATCGGATTTTCCCCCGACGAAACGCGCTTCCGCGACGAATGCCGCGACTGGCTTCATGCCAATGTCCCCGCCGAGAAGCGTCCGCTCGACGCCGCCGAGGCGATCGACTTCGACAAAGCGTGGCAGCGGCGCCTGTTCGATGCCGGTTGGGCGGGCATCAACTGGCCGGCCGAATATGGCGGGCGCGGGCTGTCGATCGTCCAGCAGGTCATCTGGCTAGAGGAATATGCAAAGGCCCACGCGCCGTGGATCGGCGCGAATTTCGTCGGAATCAATCATGGCGGCCCGACCCTGATCCTCAACGCGAGCGAGGAGCAGAAAGCCTATCACCTGCCGCGCATCCTCAAGGGCGAGGCGATATGGTGTCAGGGCTTCTCGGAGCCGGGGGCGGGGTCCGATCTGGCCGGGATTAAGACGCGCGGCCGCATCGAGGGCGACGAGCTGGTCGTCAACGGCTCGAAGATCTGGACAAGCTTCGCGCATGTCGCCGACTGGCAGGAACTGGTCCTGCGAAGCGAGGAGGGATCGACGCGGCACAAGGGGCTGAGCTGGGTCATATGCGACATGCACGCGCCAGGCATCACGGTGCGCCCGATCCGCAAGATGTCGGGGCAAACCGAATTTGCGGAAGTCTTTTACGACGACGTGCGCATTCCGCTCGCCAATGTCGTCGGCGGCCTCGGCAACGGGTGGAAGGTCGCGATGTCGACGCTGAGCTTCGAGCGCGGCACCGGCTTCATCGCCGACCAGGTCAAACACAGCCAGGAAATCGAGGAGTTGATCGCGACGGCGCGCGCCAACGGGATGATCAGGGACGACCGCATCGCCGACCAGCTCGCGCAGCTACGCGCCGAAGTCGCCGCGGTGCGCGCGATGACCTATCGCAATATTTCCGAAGTGGTGCGGACCGGGCAGCCCGGGCCCGAGGCGTCGGTGATCCGGCTCTTCACCTCTGAACTTGGCCAAAGGCTCGAGCGCATGGCCATATTGCTGATCGGCGATGACATCATCGATTTCGCTTACGGTCATGACGATGCCGTCGCCGATTATCTCCGCGGTTTCGCGGCGACGATCGCAGGCGGCACCGCGCAAATCCAGCGCGACATCATCGGCGAGCGTCTGCTCGACCTGCCAAAGTCGCGATGACAGCGCCGCCGGCATCGCGCCCCGGCGCTGGCCGGCGCCCAGGAACGAAAGACTCTGCATGGACCTGACCCCGAACGAGGACCAGATCGCGCTCCAGACCGCAACCGTGGCATGGTGCCGCGACAATATGGCGCTGGAGAATTGCCGCAGCCGCCCCGAGGCGCTTTGGGGCGAGCTCGAAGCGATGGGCTGGACGGGCATGACAGCGTCCGGGATGGACCTCGACCATGCAACTGAGGCGCTGGTCTTTGCCGAACTCGGACGCTTCCTCGCCCCGATCGGCCTGATCTCGACGGCGGTGGCGAGCCGCTGGGCTCCTGATGGCGCCGGCGGCAAGGTCGCCCTGGCGCTCCCCGCCAGCAACCCGGACTCCCTGCGCGTCCTCGACTCCGTGGGAGCGCAGATGGCGCTGGTTGCCGGTTCAGAAAGCCTCGGCCTGTGCGCGCTTCCCGCTGCTTCCTTCGACGACGGCGCCACAGAGCGACAGGCGCCAGACACGCCGACGATCGACCTCTCCACCGTCCAGCGCCGCTGCGCAGGACGCGACCCGAAATTGACCGGCGGCGACCCTCGCGCCCTGCTGCACCTGCAATTGTTAAGCGCCGCCTTTGCCGTCGGCTGCGCCGACGCAGCACGTGACATGGCGGCCGATTATGCCAGGCTTCGCGAACAGTTCGGCCGGCCGATCGGCTGGTTCCAGTCGCTCAAGCACATGTGTTCGGACATGGCGGTTCGCGCCGCGGCAGCCCGGTCGCAGCTCTATTATGCGGCGTGCGCGCTCGACGAAAACGCGCCCGACGCGGCTTTTCATGTTGCGGCGGCCAAAAGGCTTGCCGACCTTGCTGCGCTCGACAATGGCCGCGCCAATATCCAGGTCCACGGCGGCATAGGCATGACCGACGAGGCCGCGGCGCACCTGCCGCTGAAGCGCGCCCACCTGCTGCAATTCATCGCGCCGGCAGGTCGCGAAACCTTGCTGGCCTGACAATGTCAGTCGTCGACGATAGCTTGAAACTCGCGTTCAAGCCATTGACGCAGCCGGGGCTCGATCCTCCCCGAAAATTCGACCAGCGGCAGCTGGTCGCGATAGGTGAAGAAGCCGAGCGAGACCATCATGAAGCGCGCCGTCCGCACGTCGGCATCGTCGCCGCCGATCCAATCCTTGAGCGGTTCGAAAACCCGTTCGCGCAAAAGCCGCTGCGCAACCGCCCGCGCTTCGCTGTCCGCCGCGGCGCCAAACAGCATCGGCAAAGGGCTGACGCGCTGGTCGTCGCCGGCAAACCGCGCCACGATCAGCTTGCCGAATTGCGCCTTGGGCAGATCGGTCATCAGGCGCGTGTGCAACGCCGCATCGAGCGCCGCTTCGAACAATTTGAGCTTGCCGCCGAAATAGCGGCTGACAAGCGACGGATTCACGCCCGCGCGGGCCGTAATCTCGCGAACCCCGGCCTCGGCAAAGCCTTTCGCTGCAAAAATTTGCTGCGCAGCATCCAGAATTGCTGCGCGGGTCCGCTCGGCGTCGCGCGTTGGCGCGTCAATCGCTGTCGTCATCGTTTCTCCCCGTTGACTCGCCTTGTAAACAGACGTTTACTTAGGTCAATGGGAGATGGAAAATGACTGATTCGCAGGTGGCGGCGCGCGCGCCCGTTTTCGAATTCGACTATATCGCCGATCCGGGCCTGCTCGCCGACTGCCATGACCGCTATTGGGAATTGAAAGAAACGGCGCCGCCGGTTTTCTGGACCAGCGCACACGGCGGACACTGGGTGTGCAACACGGGCTCGTCGGTGCAGCATGTCGTGCGTCATCCCGAAATTTTTTCCAGCCGCTTCCTGTCGATCCCGCCCAATCCCGATCAGCCGCGGATGATCCCGGAAAGCCTCGATCCACCCGACCATCGCCCCTATCGCCAGCTGCTCCGCCCCTTCTTTGAATCGAAGGCGATAGCACCGTTGGAGACGCGCGTCACCGAATGGACCGATGACCTACTCGGCGCGGTTGCAACCACGTGCGAATGCGAATTTGTCGGTGCGGTCGCCTCGCGCCTGCCCGTCGCGGTGTTCATGGAGCTTTTCGGCTTCCCGATGGACAAGTTCGACGAGTTCCGGAAACTTGTCGTCGACTTCTTTGCATCGCGCGCCAGCGTCGAAGAGCGGCAGGCCTATGCCTTCCAGATCATGGCGCACCTCGGCCAGCTGATCCAGGATCGCACCGCCGAACCGCGCGACGACATGATCTCGAAAATCATCGCGAGCGATTTCGAGGGCCGCAAGCTCGCGTTCGACGAGTTGATGTCGATCGGTTTTCTGATGTTCCTCGCCGGGCTCGATACCGTCACCAACGCGATGAGCTTTGGTATGCGGCACCTCGCGCATGACGAAAAACTGCGCCAGCGCGTCATCGACGATCCTGCGCAGATCCCGAACATGGTCGAAGAATTGCTGCGTCGCTACGCCTTCGTCGCGACGCCGCGCTATGTTGTGCAGGATACGGAACTCGAGGGCGCCCGGCTGAAGGCCGGCGACTGTATCCTGGCGCCCTTGCCGCTCGTCGGTTGGGACGAGGCGCTGACCGAGGATCCGAAGACGGTTTCTCTCGAACGCCAATTCTATCGCCACGCCGCCTTCGGGTCGGGTATTCACACCTGCCTCGGCCTGCATCTCGCGCGCATGGAGCTGATCATTTTCTATCGCGCGTGGTTCGCGCGGATCGGCCACTTCCGCCAGATCGAAAGGGGCGACGAAACCTGCCGCGGCGGCAGCGTGATGGCGCTCGAACATCTCCATCTGGCGTGGGACTGACGGCCGGCGAGGCTCCGGACCTTCCGCCACGAAAACACTATTGAACGAAGAGGATATCGATATGGCCAGCGCGCCCGCAGTTCATCTGCATCTGGGACACGAACAACGTACAAGCGGCAGTGGCGGCATCCACCCACACCTGCATCCCGTCAGCCAGCAGACGCAGGCGGACATCCCTCTCGCAGGCGTGAAAGAGGTCGAAGAGGCAGTCGCCAAGGCTGAATCCGTGCGCGAGCAATGGCGCCGCACCCCGCCCGAGGCGCGGCGCGACATACTGAACCGGCTCGCCGATCTGCTCGCAGCGAACAAGACCCGGCTCGCCGAAATGGCGGCGCTCGACGGCGGCACGACGCTGATGGTCGGCGAGCGCGGGGTCGACACCGCGGTCGGCTGGACGCGCTATTATGCGGGCTGGTGCGACAAGATGTCGGGCGAGCTTATCTCGACCTTCGATACGCGCGGCGAACTCAGCTATACCGTGCCCGAACCGATCGGCATCGTCGGCATCATCATCACCTGGAACGGCCCGCTCATCTCGCTCGGCATGAAGGTCGCCGCCGCGCTCGCAGCAGGCAATTGCGTGATCTGCAAGCCCGCCGAAATCACCCCCTTCGCTCCCGAACTCTTCGCCCAGCTCTGCAAGGAAGCGGGGGTGCCCGACGGGGTTCTGTCGATCCTGCCGGGCACCGCTGAGGCCGGCGAGGCGATCGTCAGGCACAAGAAGATTCGCAAGATCAGCTTCACCGGCGGCCCGATCACCGCGCGCAAGATCCTCGCGGCGTGCGCCGAAGAGATCAAGCCGTCGGTGATGGAGCTCGGCGGCAAATCGGCGAGCCTCGTCTTTCCGGACTGCGATATTCAAGCGGCCGCCGAACGGGCGGTGTTCTGGACCGTCGGGTGCCTGTCGGGTCAGGGCTGCGCCCTCCCCACCCGCCAGCTCGTCCACGCCGACATCTACGACGATTTCGTTGCCCGGCTGAAGGCGATCATCAGCCAGTTCAAGGTCGGCGATCCGATGGACCCGACGGTCGCGGTCGGTCCGGTGATCAACAAGGCGGCGGTCGACCGCATCCTCGGCATGTTCGAGCGCGCAAAGACCGACGGCGCCGCAAAGTTCGAACTGGGGGGCGGACGATGCGGCGGCGAACTCGCCAACGGCAATTTCATCGAACCCACGCTGATCGTCGATGCCGATCCCGATCATGAAATCTGCCAAGTCGAAATCTTCGGCCCCGCGGTGGTGGTGATGAAATTCCATACCGAAGATGAAGCGGTCGCGATCGCCAACAACTCCGAATATGGCCTCGCCGCCTATATCCAGTCGAACGATCTGCAGCGCGTCCACCGCCTGTCCGAACGGCTGAACGCGGGCGGCGTCTATAACAACGGCGGTTTCCAGATCAATCCGCACACCCCCTTCGGCGGCGTCGGCATCTCGGGCTTCGGCAAGGAGGGCGGCCGCGCGGGGATCGACGAATTCCTGCACTACAAGACCGTGACCATAGGCGTCGGCGCCCCGATCTTCCCGAAGCAGGAGGCGTGATCATGGCCGATTTCACCAACGATCAGTTCCGCCTCGACGGCAAGGTTGCCATCGTCACCGGCGCCGGCGGCCGCGGCAACAGCATCGGACGCGCCTATGCCGTCGGCCTCGCCAATGCAGGGGCAAGCGTCGTCGTCGCCGACCTCAATCGCGAAGGCGCCGAACGCGTCGCCGGCGAAATCAGCGATGCCGGCGGCAAGGCCACCGCCGTCCAGGTCGATATCGCCGACGAAGCCTCGGTCGCGGCGATGATGGAGGCGACGAAGGCGGCCTTCGGCGGACTCGACATTCTGGTCAACAACGCCGCGCTGATGGTCGAAGCGGTGGGCACACCCGCGATCCGCACCAGCATTGCCGATTTCGAGCGGCTGATGCGCGTCAATCTGACCGGCGCGCTCGTCTGCGCCAAGGCGGCGGTCCCGCTGTTTCAGGAACGGGGGGGCGGCAAGATCGTCAATCAGTTGTCGGCGGGCGGCTTTCCCGCGCAGACGACGTACGGGATCAGCAAGATCGCGTTGCTCGGCCTGACGACGACGCTTGCCACCGAACTCGGCCCGCTCAACGTCAACGTCAACGCCATCGCACCAGGAATGACGATGTCCGACGCCGGCAAAGCGCTGACGCCCGAGGAAAGCCCGTTCGTTCAGGCGGCGATGGCGCGCGTCGTCAAGCAGCCGCGCGGCGAACCGCAGGATCTGGTCGGGGCGCTGCTGCTGCTCTGTTCGTCCGCGGGCGACTGGATCACCGGTCAGGCGCTCAACGTCGACGGCGGCTTCATCATGCGCAATTGACCCGCTGCTGCGCCCGGGGCGAAAACCGGGCGCGGTATCGCGACATCACGCCATCAGGCGCAATTCATGCTTCAGCACCTTGCCCGACGCATTGCGCGGCAACTCGGGCAGGATGCTGAGGCGTTCGGGGGTTTTTTGCTTCGCGATTCCCGCCGCGAAAAAATGGGCACGCAGTTCGTCGAGCGACAGCGTCGCGCCGGGTGCGAGCACGACGCAGGCGCGCACCACCTCGCCCATGCGGTCCTCGGGCGATGCGACGGCGGCGGCATCGACGATGTCCGGATGCGCGAGCAGCAGCGCCTCGACCTCTTTCGACGAAATATTCTCGCCGCCGCGGATGATGATATCCTTCTTCCGGTCGGTGATGAGCAGATAGCCTTCGCCGTCGACGCGGCCGATGTCGCCGGTGCGATACCAGCCGCCGGGCAGAAAGGCGCCGTCGTTGAGCGCGGGGTCGAAATAGCCCATGAACAATTCGGGTCCGCGCGTGCAGATTTCGCCGTCCTCTCCGAACGCAACGTCATTGCCGTCGTCATCGACAAAGCGGATTTCAGAGCCCGGTATCACGCGGCCTTCGGTGTGCAACTGCTTGTCGAGCGGATCGTCGACCGCCCCCGACGTCACCGTCGGATGCTCGCTGGACCCATAGCAATGATAGACCGCCAGGCCTTGCTGCTGACAGCGGGCGATCAGGGACGGGGGGACCGGCGCGGCGCCGACGAGATACTGGCGCAGCGACCCAAGGTCATATCCGTGCGCGTCGGCCGCCGCCATCATGCCGGCGAGGTGAAAGGGCGTCCCCGACGACGATGTCACCTTGTGCTGGTCGATCAGCCGGGCGGCAAGCGTCGCATCCCACTGGTCCATCAGCACCAGCGGCGTTCCCTGGCACAGAAAGCGGTACATCGACAACGCACCCGCAACATGACCCGGAGGCCAGGGTGAGATGATCGCGTCATCGTCGGTTTCGCCGCGCATCTCGCGCATCGACGCAAGCTCGGCGAGGAAGGTGCGGGCCGAATGCATGACCCCCTTCGGATCGGCGGTCGTCCCCGATGTGTAAACCAGCAAGGCAAGGTCGCTCTCGCCGACCTGCGTGGGGTCCGCTATGGCGCACGGGGCCTCGAGCGCCGCGAAATCCGAACCGGTGACGCAATGGCGTTGCAATGCCGGCAGCTCGCCGCAGTCGGCGACGATGCGCGCATAATCCACATTACGGAAACGATCCGGGGTGAACAGCCATCGCGCGCCCGATTGCCGCAGGATGAAGCCCAGCTCCTTGGCGCCATAGATGGTAACGATGGGCAGCATCACCGCGCCGGCTTGCGCCGTCGCCACCGCGACAACGAGCCATTCGCGCCAGTTCGGCACCATGCACGCCACGATGTCGCCGCGGGAAATTCCCGCCGCGCTCATTCGGGTGCCCATATGGCGCCCCGCCCGCACGACGTCAGCCAGCGTCGAAACCGCGGGGTTGGTGTCGGACGCGACCGTCAGCGAAGCGCGCGGCGACCGCTCCGCCGCCGCGATCATGCCCTCGATGAAGTTCATGCGTTCAGCGAATCGACGATCCGTTCGCCTTCACCGCGCGTCGCCCACGTCTCGTTCGCGTTGCGCAGATGCAGCCGCCAATGCGATACAGCCGCCTCGACTTCGCCGTCTTCGATCAGCGTCACCAGCTTCTCGAACGATTTATACCCTGCGCGAAGGCTCTTGTACTTGTCCTCGGTCGTGCGCGGGTGGCGGCGCTGATAATCGTTCTGGTGATGGCGCGCGAGGTTGAGCAGCATCCGGTTCATGAAGCTCAACGTCTTGTTCCCCGTCGCCTCGACGAGCGTCTGGTGGAAATGCGCGACATTGTCGACGAACTCGGGATAATTGTCGGCCTTCAGCATCGCGTCGAGGCCGGCAAGCACTTCCTTCAGCCGCGAAAAGCCCGGTGTCTGTCCTTTTGCCGTGGCAAGCCAGCGCACGACCGTCGGTTCGATCGCGAGCCGTGCGGCATAAAGATCGGCAATCGTCGTCCCCTGCGCTTCGAGAACATAGCCCGCGTACCGCGACACGAGTTCAGTCGAAGGGCGATGCACGCGCGCGCCGCTGCGCGATCCGCGCACGACGCTGATCAGGCTTTCGGCCTCGAGTATGCGAAACGCCTCGCGCAGCGTCGGCCGCGAAACGCCCAGCGTCGCCATCAGCGTCCCTTCGGGGGGCAGCGAATCCCCTTCGTTGAGTTCGCCGCGCACAATTTGCGCCCGGATCTGGTCGGCGACCAGTTCGGAGGTCTTCGGTACCCGGATGCGCGCGCTATTGTGATCCATCTGCAAATTTTCGCCCCTGCTCCCGGATGCCGTTGATATCGCGAGTTACACTGCCAGCGTCTTTAGGGACTTTGGAACAGCCCCGCAATGTTCGCGCGATGTCTTGGGACTATTGTCCAAAGGACAGTCCTTCATTTAACGTCCACTTTCCGTCGCGGCCGCGCACCCAGCCCGACGCGGCCGATGTGCCGCCGTCGACGGGGAGCAAGGTTCCGGTGATATAGGTCGCCATGGAACTGGCGAGAAACAGCGCCGCATCGCCGCATTCCATGTCGATACCTTCGCGGCCAAGCGGCACGACGCGGTTCATCGCATCGACCTCCGCATCGCTGCGCACCTTCCACGTCGCAGGGTCGACGGGACCGGCGCGGTTGCCCTGATTGCCAGGGGTAATCGTATGATCGGGGGCAATGCAGTTGACGCGGATCGCATGGCCCGAGAGTTCGACCGCCATCGACTTGGTAAAGCTCAGCATCCCGGCCTTGCACGCCGCATAGACCGCGAAATTGGGTGCAGCGCGGCTGGCCTCGATGCTCGCGACGTTGACGATCGCCCCGCCATTACCGCCTGCAATCATGTGCTTTACCGCGGCCTGCGTCGCGATCAGCATCGACATCAGATTGATGTCGACATGCTTGCGCATGCTGCGCTCGCTTTGTTCGAGAAAGGGGCGCGCCGATACGCCGCCCGCATTGTTGACCAGAATGTCGAGCCGGCCCCATTCATCGGCGGTGCGATCGATCGCCGCGCGCAGCGCCTCGCTGTCCATTACGTCGCCGGCAATCGCGATCGCCTGCTGCCCGCGCTTGCGTACGCGAGCGGCGGCCTCCTCCGCGCGCTCTGCAAAAATGTCGAAGATCGCGACGTCGGCGCCAGCCTCCGCCAGCCGCAAGGCAATCGCGCGGCCGATCCCGCCGCCGCCGCCGGTGACAAAGGCCGCCTGTCCGTCAATCCGCGTCCGGTCAGTCATCGAGGCCGACCCCCATCACCGCGCCCGTGACATAGGCGGCATAATCGCTCACCAGATAGGCGGCGAGAATGCCCAGCGTGGGCCCATCGTCGCGCGTCAGGATGCAGTTTACCCGTATACCGTCGCGGGCCCATTCGACCCCCAGGGTCTTGGTCAGATTCCCGAGCGCACCCGCCGCCGCCGCCTGGTCGGCGCCATGGGCCTGTTCGGGCGCACCGACGAACAGCACCGCCCCACCCTCGCCGCGGGCGCGGCAGGCGGCGGCAAAATCCTTCGCGCCCAAAAACCGCCGGTCCAGCCCGGCGTCGAGGCTCGCGCGCCATTCCTGATGCGACAGCTCATGCGCCGCCTTGGTCGCCGAAGGTCGGGCGATATGCACCCAGATATCGCAATCGCCGTCGGGGACCAGGCGCGCCCCCGCCGCTCCAAGCGCCTGCTCGATCGCGGCATCGCGACCGTCGATGCGTGCGCGCTTGCCCGCCAGCCAACCGCTCATTTCCACCCCCACGGACCGTCCGCGCGTTCGCGGGGCGGCACATAATCCGGCATCATCAGCGACCGGCGCAGGCTTTCGCCGCCGTCCTGCACGATCACCTGTCCGCTGAGATCGCCCAGCAGGGGTGTGCACGTCATCGCAGAGAGCCACCCGAATTCCCAGATGCTCCCCGTGCGGCCTGCGGGAATCATGTTCTGCAACGGCTCTGTGCCTCCCTCGCGCCGGCCCGCGGTCGATGTCGCGTGCGGAAAGAAACCCGCCGCGATCGCGTTGACGCGAATATTGTAAGGCGCCCAGTCTGCCGCCATCTTCCTGGTCATCGTCGCCTGCGCGGTTTTTGCGGCGGCGCTGTGCGCGTCGCCCGGAAATCCGGTCCAGATATATTGCGCGCTGTTGTTGACGATCGCCCCGCCCTGCCCCGCCGCGATGCGCCGGCGTGCAAATTCGGTCGAACAGTTGAAGGTGCCGTCGATCGCGATCCGCGTGACCGCGTTCCACGCGTTCGCTGAAATATCCTCGGCCAGAATAGGAAAATTGGCGCCCGCATTATTCGCCAGCAGCGATATCGGCCCCAGCTTCTCCTCGGCCTCGTCAAAGGCGGCGGCAACCGCATCGGGCAGCCGCACGTCGCAGCTCATGGCATGGGTGCGCACGCCCAGCTTGGCGATCTCCGCGGCGCCTTCCTCGGCGCGCTCGATACCACGCCCCATGACGGCGACATCGGCGCCGCCCTGGGCAAAGGCCTTTGCCATCGCAAGCCCCATGCCCGAACCACCGCCGGTAACAAGAACGGTCTGGCCTGCAAAAATATCGGCTGGATAGGGCGGCGCGTCGAACGGTGGCGGCGTCGCCACGATATGATGTGCTGGAACCGGCAAGTCTCTCTCCCTGCTCACGGGGTTGCGCCTTCGCTCCTCGCGTGTCAAGACATACATAACTAAGTTATACAGGATGGTGAGATGGAAATTATTGCCGAGGGGTTGGCTTTTCCCGAAGGGCCGGTCGTCATGGCCGACGGATCGGTGATCGTTGTCGAGCTGGCGGGGGGACGGGTAACCCGGTGCTGGAACGGGCGGACCGAGACGATCTGCGATATCGGTGGCGGGCCGAACGGCGCGGCGATCGGACCCGATGGCGCGCTCTATATTTGCAACAACGGCGGGCTCGATCTCGTCAAGTTCCAGAACGCGCGCGGAACCGGACATGAAGGACGCGTCGAGCGCGTCGACCTTTTGACCGGCAAGTTCGAACGGCTCTATGATGCGTGCGACGGCATCGCGCTCGAGGCGCCTAACGACATCGTTTTCGACGCCGATGGCCGGATGTGGTTCACCGACCTTGGCAAGACGCACGACGGCATTCGCACGGCCAGCGGATTGTTCAGCGCCCTGCCCGACGGCTCGTCGATCGCGGCGATCAACCGCCATGCGATGTCGTATAATGGCGTCGGCCTGTCGCCCGATGGCGCGCATCTCTATGTCGCCGACACGCATCAGGCGCGGCTCTGGCGCTATGACCGCAGGGTCGAGGCGCAGCGCCCGACCTGGGTCGCAACCGCGCCCGGGCCTGTGGGATTCGACAGCCTTGCCGTCACTGCCGCGGGCAATATCTGCGTTGCGACGCTGTACGACGGGGGTATCACCACGATCACCCCCGACGGCGGCGTCAGCAAACTCGACATCGCCGGCGAACCCTATGTGACCAACATCGCGTTCGGCGGCGCCGACCGCCGCGACGCCTATATCACCCTGTCGCAAACCGGACGGCTCGCCCTGCTGCGCTGGGACGATCCGGGGCTTGAGCTTCACTACAATGGCTGATCTCGCCGCCGATCGCGACGCCATCCGCGACCTGCTCGCGCGCTATACCTATCATGGCGACCGTGGCCGCCTCGCCGACATGACCGCCTGCTTTGCCGAGGACGGCGTGCTCGAATATCTGGGCAAGGCGCCGCGCGGGCCGGCGGCAATCGCGGCGGCGCTGGCGGCGGGGACGCGCGACCCGCGGCTGACCTTCGTGCGCCATCATATCACCAATCCGCTGATCGCGGTGGACGGCGACGCCGCGACGGCGCGCAGTTATTTCACCGTGGTCAGCAACTTCGGCCCCGATCACAGCGGCACCTACGACGACCGGCTCGCGCGCACCCCGGCCGGCTGGCGCTTCGTGCACCGCCAGGTGCGGATCGACTGGCAAGCCGAGGGGTCGCTGTTCGACCGCATGGCGACGCGCTGATCGACATTGACACTATTGCGTCGTTTTGACATCAAAGTGTCATGTCCGAACGCTTCACCGATTTCGAACGATTCGCCGACGAGGTCGCGCGGCTGCGCGGACGGATGCGCGCGCTCTACGCCGCGACCCGCGCCGACAGCGGCCTACCGGAAATGGAACTCACCGTCCTGACCGCGACCGTGAATGCCGCGTCGCCGCCGACGGTCGCCCAGATCGGCCGCAGCCTCGGGCATCCGCGGCAGGTCGTGCAACGCGCCGCGAACCGCCTCGCCGAACTCGGCCTCGTCACATTCGCCGACAATCCGGGGCACAAGCGCGCCTCGCTGATCCTCGCCACAGACGCCGGGCGCCGTTTGAAGGCCGCCGACCATGCGCGCGCCCGGGCCGTGACACAGGCGGTCCACGCCCGCGTGCCGGCCCAGGCGTTCGCCGAAGCGGCCAAGCGGCTGCACGCGATACGCACCGGCATAGAGGGCTATTTGCGGGAACGCGGCGAATGACCGACGACATCGCCTCGCTCGCCGATCCGGCCCGCCTGACAGCGTGGCTGGACGCGCATATCCCGGCGCTCGGCGACGGCTCCCTGACCATCCGCAAGATCCACGGCGGCACCTCGAATGTGATCCTCTCGCTGAACCGCGGCAGCGAAACGCTTATCCTGCGGCGCCCGCCCGCTGTCCCGCCGCCTGGCAGCGAAAAGAGCGTGATGCGCGAAGCCCGCGTGCTGACCGCGCTCAACGGCACCGATGTTCCGCATCCCACCTGTCACGGCAGTTGCGCTGACCCCCAGGTCATCGGAGCGCCTTTCTATGTGATGGATCTTGTCGAGGGCTGGCCCGCGGCCCTGACCGCGGGCAAAATCCATGACCGCCCGCCCTTCGACCAGCCGCCACACGCACGCGAGGTGCCTTTCGCGATGGTCGACGGCCTCATCGCCCTGGCCAATGTCGACTATAAGGCGGTCGGGCTCGAAGATTTCGGCCGCCCCGACAATTTCCTCCAGCGCCAAGTCGATCGCTGGGAAAGCCAGATCAAAAGCTACAAGCAGCTTTACGATTTCGAATGGCGCGAACTGCCGGGCTACGCGCTCGCGCGCGACTGGCTGCGCGCCAACATCCCCGATGATTTCCGCCCCGGCATCATCCACGGCGACGTCGGCACCCCGAACGCGCTGTTTGCATTCGATCCGCCGTGCCGGCTCACGGCGCTGATCGACTGGGAACTCTCGACGATCGCCGACCCGCTGCTCGATCTTGCCTGGTTCTGCAACGGCATCCGTGACGATCGCTTTCCGGGACATGTCCCCGAAAAGGCGCTGTACAATGTGATGGACTGGCCCACGCGCCAGGAATTGATGGCGCATTATGCCGCCGGCACCGGTCGCAGCATGGACAGCTTCGATTATTACCTGATCCTCGCCATGTTCAAGGGCGGCTGCATCCTCGAATACAAGGTCGCGCAAGCGTCGAAGGGCATTTTGAGCGCCGAAACCGGGCGTCTTTTCGACCGGCTGGTACGCGGCAATTTCGCCGAAGCCGAAAAACTCATCCGCCTCATCGGCTGACAAAGGACAATCTCATGATCGATTTTGGCATCGAACCCGAATTGCAGGCAAAGCTCGACTGGATGGCCCGGTTCGTTCGCGAGGAATGCGAACCGATGGATATGCTCTTTCCCGGCCACGGCGCACCCTATGATGTCGCGAACAGGGAATCGCGCGCCTATATGGCGCCGCTGCAAGAGCAGGTGAAAGCGCAGGGCTTGTGGGCGTGCCACCTGGGCAAGGAACTCGGCGGGCCGGGTCATGGCCAGCTCACTCTCGCCCTGATGAACGAGATCCTCGGCCGAAGCTATTGGGCGCCGACCGTCTTCGGCACCGCCGCGCCCGACACCGGCAACAGCGAGATCCTCGCCATGTTCGGCACCGAGGAACAAAAGGCAAAATATCTGCAACCGCTGATGGACGGCGCCATCGTCACGTGCTTCTCGATGACCGAGCCGCAGGGCGGCGCCGATCCCAAGGAATTCACCTGCCGCGCGTGGCGCGAAGGTGACGAATGGGTGATCGAGGGCGAGAAATGGTTTTCGTCGAACGCGCGCTTCGCGGCCTTTCTGATCGTGATGGTGGTGACCAACCCGGAAAATCCGCCGCACCAGCGCATGTCGATGCTGATCGTTCCCACCGAGACGTCGGGGATCGAGTTTGTCCGGCATTCCCAGACGATGGGCGACAGCATCGGCGCGGATGACGGCACCCACGCCTATATCCGGTATAACAAGGTGCGCGTGCCGCTCGATGCGATGCTCGGCGGCCCCGGCGAAGGGTTCAAGGTCGCGCAGGCCCGGCTCGGCGGCGGACGTGTCCATCATGCGATGCGCACCGTCGGCAAATGCCAGCGCGCGATCGACATGATGCTCGAACGCGCGGTCTCCCGCCGGACGCAGGGCAAACAGCTCAGCGAGCATCAGTTCGTGCAGGGCGCGATTGCCGATTCGATCATCGAGCTCGAACAGTTCCGCCTGCTCGTGCTCAAGACGGCGTGGATCATCGACGAGGTCGAGGCCGGGCGGATGCCGCACGGATCCGCGCGAACCCATATCGCGATGTGCAAGGTCCAGATGGCGAAAGTCTATCACGACATCGTCCAGAGCGCGATCCAGCTCCACGGCAGCCTCGGCATGACGCTCGAACTGCCGCTCGCGAACATGTGGATGGGCCTCCCCGCGATGGCGCTGGCCGACGGGCCGACCGAAGTGCACAAGGTACAGGTCGCGAAAGCCTACCTGAAGAATGCGACGCCCGCGCCGGGGCTGTTCCCGAGCGAGCATATCCCGACCCGGCTGGAGGCGATTCGGGCGCGGCGCTGAGAGGAGAGTCGCATGACCACCCGTACGCTCGTCGACAGGCAGACCGCGCCCCTGCTCGACATGTTTCCTCTGATCGATCTCGCATCGGCGCCGATCGCCGAACTGCGCGAACAGGCAGGCCGCGCCTACGCGATCATGCCGCCGCCCGCGATCCTGCCCGAGGAGGTGATGGTGCCCTCAACGCGGTTCTGGGCGCTGCCATCGCCGACCGCTGCAACGCCGGGCTGATGGCCGCCGCCGCCGCGATGACTGCCCCGACAGGAGACTGATATGACCCCCGATCCGCTTTTCGATTTTAGCGGCAAAGTCGCGCTCGTCACCGGCGGCTCGCGCGGTCTCGGCTATCGCATGGTGAAAGCGCTCGCCGAGCGCGGCGCCGATGTGATCATCGCGAGCCGCAAGCTCGAGAATTGCGAGACGGTGGCCGAGGAATGCCGCGCGCTGGGGCGCAAGGCGATGGCCTATGGCGTGCATTGCGGGCGCTGGGCGGAGATCGACGGACTGATCGAGGCGAGCTACGGCGAATTCGGGCGCGTTGATATCCTGATCAACAATGCCGGCATGTCGCCCGCCTGCCCAAGTCACGAGATGCCGGAGAATCTGTTCGATTCGGTGCTCAATCTCAATTTCAAGGGGCCATTTCGGCTCGCAAGTCAGGTCGCGCACCGGATGAACTCCGGCGATGGCGGCTGCATCATCAACATCAGCTCAACCGGGGCGCTGATGGCGCTGCCGATGGTCGTCCCCTATGGATCGGCGAAGGCGGCGCTCAACGCGATGTCGGTGTCGCTGAGCCGCGAATATGCGCCCAGGGTGCGCGTGAACACGATCAGCCCGGGGCCGTTCCTGACGGGCATCGCCGAAACTTGGGATCCGAAGAAGCGCGAGACTCAGCCGGTTGCTCTCGGGCGCCCGGGGCGGCCCGAGGAGATCGTGACGGCCGCGCTGATGTTGGCGAGCCCCGCGTCCTCCTACACCACCGGCGCGCTTGTGCGGGTCGATGGCGGGCAGCAGTGAGAATATCCTCCCTGTCGCGAAGCGATGGGGAGGTGGCAGCGCGAAGCGCTGACGGAGGGGCCGAAACGCGGTGTCGCTGCCCCTCCACCACGCTGCGGGCGCCTCCCCTCCCCATGGCCTGCGGCCACAGGGAGGATTTTAACGAGCGCTCAGCGCCGGAAGCCCGCCAGCCTTTGATCGATGATCGCCTCGGCTTCCGAAATGATCCGGTCGATCAGTTCCTTGCAGGTCGGAATATCGTGGATCAGCCCCTGCACCATCCCGGCCCAGAAGACGCCCTTCGAAAGATCGCCCGTCTGGAGCAGTTCGCGCCCCGCGGTGCCCGCGACCAGTTCCTGCACGTCGCTGAACTTCGCGCCGGGTTCGGCGAGACGGCGCACCACCTCTTCGCTGACCGGGCTCTTGCCGACCCGGGCGGTGTTCTTGAAATTGCGAAAGATCAGGAAACTGCCGCGCTCGTCATTCTCGATATAGGCCTGCTTCACATTGTCGTGGATCGGCGCCTCGACCGTTGCGCAAAAGCGTGTGCCCATGTTGATTCCCTCGGCGCCCAGCGACAGCGCCGCGACCAGCCCGCGCCCGTCGCCGAAGCCGCCCGAGGCGAGCATAGGGATCTTCACCTTGTCGGCGGCGGCGGGGATCAGGATCAGCCCCGGAATATCGTCCTCGCCCGGGTGCCCCGCACATTCGAAGCCGTCGATCGATATGATGTCGCAGCCCGCCTTTTCCGCCGACAGCGCGTGGCGCACCGCGGTGCATTTGTGAAGGATGGTGATGCCATGTGGCTTGACACGCGCCCAGATCTCGCGAACAGCCGGGGTGCCGGCGGTTTCCATGACCTTGACCCCGCTCTCGACGATCGCATCGGCATAGGCGTTGTAATCGGGCGAGTTGATCGTCGGAAACACCGTCAGATTCACGCCGAACGGCTTGTCGGTCATCGATCGGCATTTTTCGATCTCGTCTCGCAGCGCCTGCGGGCTCGGCTGGGTCAGCGCCGTTATCATGCCCAGGCCCCCGGCGTTGGACACCGCGCTCGCCATTTGCGCCGTGCCGACGGCCTGCATCCCGCCCTGGACGATCGGATGCTCGATGCCCAGCATTTCGGTAATCCGCGTCTTGAAACCCATCTGCCCATCCTCCATTAGTTATATAACTTGGTTATACTTCTAGCCGCATCGTGACAAGAGGTGTATGATGACCGCTCCCCTGCCCCGCGCCGTTCGTGCCGACGAACTGGGTCCGCCCGAAGATTACGCCCTTGTCGATCATGATCCGGGTCCCCCCTCACCCGCTCAAGTGAGGATTTCTATCAAGGCCGCCGGGATCAGCTTCGTCGACGTGCTCACGGCAGGCGGCGGATATCAGGTCAAACCGCCTGTCCCGTTTATTCCCGGCAGCGAATGCGCTGGCGTGATCGAAGCGGTCGGCGCCGACGTCACCGGCCTGGCGGTCGGCGACAAGGTGGTGGCGAGCGGCTGGGGCGGACTATTTGCCGAGGCGACGAATCTGCCCGCGCGCACGGTGCGCAAGATGCCCGGCGCGCTGTCGTTCGAGGAAGCGGCGGTGTTCCCGGTCAGCTATGCGACCGCATGGCACGCGCTGGTCGATCGGGGACGGCTGGCAGCGGGCGAAACGCTGCTCGTGCTCGGCGCGGGTGGCGCGACGGGTTATGCGGCGGTCCAGATCGGCAAGCATCTGGGCGCGCGGGTGATCGGATCGGCGTCGAGCGACGCAAAGCGCGCGCTGGCGCTCGCGGGCGGCGCGGACGCCGTGATCAACGCCCGCGGCAAGGATTGGCGCGAGGCGGTCAAGGCGGCGAATGGCGGCAATGACGTCGATGTCGTGTTCGACCCCATCGGTGGCGAGGCGACCGACCCCGCCTTTCGATCGCTGGCGTGGAACGGGCGGCATCTGGTGATCGGCTTTCCGGGCGGGATGACGGCGCTCAAGACCAACTTGCCTCTGCTGAAGGGCGCGAGCCTGATCGGCGTCGATGTCCGGCAATTCGGGATTTTCGAGCCCGAGAAGAGCGAAGCAAATCGCGACACGGTTTTCGCGCTGGCAAGCGAGGGGACGTTGCGGCCGGCCGTAGCGCAGACCTATGCTTTGGAAGATTTTCGCCGGGCGATGGCAGATGCCGCAGCGGGCACCAGCGCGGGGAGGATCGTGCTGGTGATGGGCTAGGCCCAGTCCGCTTCGATCGCGGTCAGCCGCGCGCGCCAGTCGGTTCGCGGAGGAAAAGTTTCGAATTCCTTCTTGAGCCGCATCACCAGGTCGGCGACAGGCTCGACGGCATCGATCAGCCCGACGCTTTGCCCGGCGCTCCAGATGTCGCGCCAGGGCACAACGCCCTCGGGCATCGGCGAACGGACGCTGGGCAGCGCCTTGGCGTCGAGCCCGACGGCTTCGATCGATTGCCGTATCCAGTGCGCCGGCACGCCGTTCATCGCCGACGAGGCGACGATATCGTCGGCATTCGCCGCGGGGATCATCGTGCGATGCCCATCGACCACCCCGCTCTCGGGCGTCGCGATAAAACGCGTCCCCATGCAGGCGATATCGCCGCCGAGCGCGAGCACGGCGGCAATGCCATGCGCGTCGGCGATGCCGCCGGCGACGATCAGAAGCCCGTCGAACAAGCGTCGCACCGCCGGGACAAACGCCATCGGGGTAAGAAAGCCCGTGTGCCCCCCCGCGCCGGCGCAGGTGAGCATCAGCCCGTCCGCCCCTGCCGCGATCGCTTTCTCTGCATGTTTCATCGTCGTCACGTCATGGACGACACGCCCGCCCCACCCGTGAACGCGCTCGACGAGCGCCGAAGGATCGCCAAGGCTCGAAAGCACGAGCGGCACGCGATAGCGTTCGAGCAGGTCCAGCCGGTCGGCGGCGGCGGGGTCGCTGCCCCAGCGCGCCGGCATGTTGACGATCGGCGGCGCACCGTCGACATCGGCGAGCGCTCGCAGATAATCCTCGAACCGTTCGAACGGGGTGATCGTGCCGCCTTGCCATCCCCCGATGACGCCCGCGGTGCAACAGGCCACAGCGAGCGGCACCGACGAGGCAAAGCTCATCGGCGCGCACATCAGCGGCAGCGACAGTCCGGAAAAGCGCGCGGTCAAGCAGTCGCCTTCAGCGCATCGAGCATCCGTACAAAATGCTTCGGATTCCACACGTCCTGATCTTCGCCCCAGCCGATGCCGCCGTCAATGTCCCAGCGCATCAGCTGGTTCACGCCATAGCCCGCCTCGCTCATCGTGCTGACGACAAAGCCTTCGCTCCGCATCTCGCGGCCAAGTTCGTCGACCAGCTCGACCTGCATGTGCGTGCTCCATCCGGTCTTCGGGCTCCGGAAAACGCGCATGCGCGATTTCGCCGCGTCAAGACTGCCGAACTCGCCGTCGCGCCGAATCCAGCCGGCATTCATGGGCGACCAGCCCTCGGCGTCGCCATCCTGCACGCGCGCAAAGCCCAGAAATCCGGTCCCGTCCCTGCGGTGGCCAAAGATATACTGGATGCGGCCGCGACCGCGCTCGCGCTCGATCTCGCGCCAGCGCGCGCCGCCCGGGTGCTTCACGCGCTCCATGGCGCTCGCATAGGCTTTCGGGCTGGCGGCATAGGGACCGCCGCGCGGGCCCCAGGTGCGGTCGCGCACGCCGATGCCGTCGATCCGGATCTTCTCGCCGCGCAGCGTCATCCAGCCCTCGACATGGCCGAGCTGGTCATAATGCGGCGTCTGCATGAAGGGCGGCTTGCCCGGCGGGAAACGATGCGGCTGGTGCAGCCCCGTATGCGTGAAGTCGAGCGCGAAGCCGCGTTCGGGGTCCTCATATTGCAGGTGATATTTCATCCCCGGCTCCAGCATTTTCAGGCTGTAACCGCCGCCGTTCCGGTCGCCGGGGAAGGTGATGTCGGTCAGGTCGGGGTTGTCGGGCATCGGCGCCTCCTCGACCTTGCGATAATAGGCCATGCGGGCCTGATCATAGCCTTCGTCGTCCCAGGCGAAGATGCGCCACGTTACCGTGTTGCGGTTGGGATAATAGGGCGCGTGAATCCAGCAGCCGATCTTGCGTTCGGGAATGCTGAACGACCACCAGTTGGTTTCGGTCTCGTACGGATCGTCGGACAGCTGGTGATAGCGGTCGTCTTCGGGCTTGAAGGCGAGGTCTTCGGTCATGTCTGCTCCCTATCCTGATCGTTCGTTGAGGCCGAAGCCGGTTTCGCCGTCCCACGCATAGCGGGCCAGCGCCTGTTTCATCACCACGCCGCAACGGGGGTCCAAACCATATTTCGGGGGGACCTGCGCCCCCCATGCGGGCATCGACCAAAAGAAATTGCGGACATCGCGGCCACGAATATCGACCAGCCCGAGTTCGTCGCTGGCAAGCTGGATCCAGAAATCGCCCTCGTCGGGCTCGCGGTGGCGCAACGGATGCTTCAGCACGCGCGCCGGCGTCAGCGTCCGCCCGTCGGTCGTATAGGCTTCGCTATACCAGTCGCGCCCGTCGGCGCCATGGTTGACGAGCACGCCGAACCCCCGGCCCGAGGGGAACAGCCCGCTCATCCAGCAGGTTCCCGCCATCCCGACCAGGTTGCGGGTGCCGCGAACATGGCTGCGCAGGCCAAAGCCGTCGAACGGCATGTCACCGTCGGGTCCGGCGACCCTTCCGGCAACGCGGACCAACTGGTCGTAACGAAAACTGTCGGGGTCCAGCCCGCCGCCCAGCCGCCCGGCGACCCACAACCCTGCCGGCCCGGCCATCATCTGGCGCGCCTCGGCGGTCAGCGTCCCGTTGCGCCAGGCCGGCGCCGCGGCGGTCGAGGTCAGGTCGAAATCGATGGCCGTCGTCGGGGTCTCGTCGTCGATCGGCCCGGCCCACTGCGCGCCGTCGCCCGTCGCAAAGGCGGGCAGCTTGTCGACCCGGTAATTCCATTGGCGAAACGGTGTCAGGCAGCGATAGCGCACGCGCTCCGACATCGGCGCCGCCGGATCGTCGAAACGGCCGCCGTCGGCGCGCTGGCGCCATATCCGTCCGCCGGGAAGGAACAGCGTCACCATCGCATGGACTTCGCCCGCGACGATGCGCGGGTGGATATTGACCCCTATGTCGCGCTCCGGATCATAGGCCCAGAAATTCATCGTCTCCGCCGCACCGGCATCGCGGGGGTGCGGGGCCGTCAGCGCCAGATCCTGTTCGGGTGAAAGCCCGCTGCCGTAATCGATGCTCATCGGATCACGCGCTGCATTGGACATGGAAATGCTCGATATAATCGGCGAACTCGGCTCGCACCCGATCGGGCGCGAGACCGAAATCGGCAGCCGAATAGTCATGCGTGCCATGCTTGCCGGCCCGGTTGGCAGCCATGAAATCCTCCATGATCCGCCGCGTCGCGTCGGGAAACTCAATGTCCATCCGCGCATAGAGCGCCGCCACCGTTCCGACCGGGTCGGCGACGAAATCGACGAACGCGCAGTCGTGGAAGCGATCGGCGAGGTCGGGGCGCGCGGCGCGAAACGCCATCGCCCGCTCCATGCCAAGGCGCCATTTCGCGGTTTCGGACTGGCCCAGCGCCCGCGCGTCGACGGGATTGCCTGCCATTTCGTGGATGAAGCTGATCAGGCTCGCGTTCGACGCCATGATGCTCGCGGGATCGCGGTGCGTAAAGATCACCCGCGCGTCGGGATAGGTGTAGAACAGATCCTTAAGACAGAACAGGTGGGGCGGCGCCTTCAGCACCCACCAGTCGCGCGCATGAAAGGCCTGAAGATGCTGCAATGCGTGGCGATGCAGGGCAAAGGCCGGCCGCATGTCGCACGTGAACAACCAGCGGTCAAAGGACGGCAAGGGTCGCGACGCCGCAAAATTGAGCGAGCGGAACGCCATCTGCATGATCGAATTGTCTTCTTCGGGCAGGTCCGCGGCGGCGGCGTGCATCGCCCGGAACCGTGCCGGTAACGCGTCGATGCGCGCCTGCGTCGCGGCGATCCGGGGATCATGCTCGGCGGCTCCTGCCCGCGGCGGCGGCGACGGCGCCTCAACCTCCCACGACAAGGGACTGCGCGCCCGCGGGTCTGCCGCGAGCAGTGCGTGGAGGATCGTCGTGCCGCTGCGCGGAAAACCGACAACAAAGATCGGCGCGACAATCGCCTGCTGGGCGATCTCCGGATAGCGTGCCCGATCGGCGTAGAGCCGCAGCCGTTTCACGAGTTGCTTGTCGATCTGCGCCGCAAGACTGGCGGCGCGTCCGTCGTCGAGACCCGCCTCTCGATTGGCCGATGCGCACAATCGCTCGAGCCCGTCGCGCCATTCGGGCTCCCCCCAGTCGGACAGCCCCGTTTCTCTCTCCGCAGCGTCGATCAAGGCCTTGGCGTCGATCGTCATGCCAGCGCTTCCAACTCGTCGAGCGCAGCGGTGAACAGCGCGGCAATCCGCCCGACATCCGCGATTTTTTCGGCATCGGCAATCACGCCCATGTCGAGATTGTCGCCGCTGCGGCGCGAGGTGATATTCAGAAAGCGGCCCGACCCGATGATGGGAACGGGATAATTGTGGCGCTGGCGAAAGCCGGCGTAACTCCGCGCCTCGGCGGGACCGGGGACATTCGAAAGCGTCAGGTTACCGGGAAGCAGCCGCTTGCCGCCCGCCAGCCGCTCGGCGAATGCGGCGCGCCGGTCGCGCGCGCCGAACGGCTTTTCGGCCGCATCGAGCAGCCCCTCGTCATGACCGGTCCGCTGCATGTCCCGCACCATCGACGCCTGGATCGCGCGGAGGCGATCGAGCGGATCGGCGAGGTGCGTCGCCAGATGCGGATGCAGCGCGACGATACGATTGCCGAAGGGGCCATGCTCGTCGCGGCGATAGGAGCGCGCCGAATTAACGACAAGCGGCGTGTCCGGCAGATCGTCGATTTCAAGAAGATACTGGCGCAGCGCCGAGCTGGCGAGGGTCAGGAAGATGTCATTGACCGTGCCGCCAAGCGCTTGGCCGACGGCCTTGACCCGCGCCACCGGCAGGCTGATCGTCGCATAGCGGCGCTGGTCCGATGTCGGCCCCGACAGTTTGAGCTCGGGCGTCTGCGCGCGGTCATTCTTGAAGGCGTCGAGCGCGGCGAGCGCCTCCTTGCGCCGCGCCGATTGCTCGGCGCGCAGCGCTTCCTCGGCGGCGAACCTCGCCTCGGCTTTCGCCCGCCACCGTTCGGGCTCGGGCAGGCGCGCGTCGGCGAAGCGGGCGGTGACCGGCGGCGCGGCGTCGCTCAGCAGCCCCAGGACGCTTTGAAAGCCGATGCCGTCGGCAACGCTGTGGTGCATCTTGAGGTATATCGCGCTGCCCCCGTCCGCGAGCCGCTCGAACAAATGCGCGGCAAAGGGGGGACCCGACAGGTTGAGCCGCCGCATGTTGAGCGCCGCGACCGCGGCGTAAAGCTCGGCCTCGCTCCACGCGCCATCGTGCGGCTCCACCGCCACCAGCGTGTCAAGATCGGCGCGCGCAATGTCGGCCCACACGTCGCTGTCATAGCCGTCGGGCGATTGATGCAATCGCACGAGCAGCGGCGTTGCGGGAAGCCGGTCGGCGAACTGGCGGCGGATCGCCGGCGCGAAGTCCGCCTGCCGGTCGGCGGGAACGTCGAGCAGGATCAGCGCGCCGACGTGCATCGGCGAGGCGTCGGTCTCCGACAGGATCATGAAATGATCGTCGGGACGCAGCCGCCGCACGCCCGGCGCGAGGATCTGCGGGTCGCTCATCGCCTACCAGCCCGCCAGCGCCGCGGCGCGCGGGGGGGGGGGGGGGGGGGGGGGGGGCGCGGGCGGCGGGGGGGGGCG
>JAEWIL010000241.1 GCA_023387085.1 Pseudomonadota bacterium
CACCCGGCCCGAGCAGGTTCAGCGCCATTTTCGCGCCGCCGCCGAGCGTCATCGCGCGAACGAGCGCGAGCCATTCCACGACGCCCAGCGCGCCGCCGACGAGCAGCAGCAAGCCGAACGCGATGCCGCCGAACCACAGCGCCGTGCCCGCAATCGCGAACAGCACGATCGCCGATCCCACGCGCGTCCAGAGGTCGGATCTGCCCGCTGCCATAGTTCAAAGTCCCCCGTAACGACGTTCGCGCCGCGCGAAATGGTCGAGCGCCGCCTGCAAATCGGCAGGCGCGAAATCCGGCCATAATGTATCGGTGAAATAGAGTTCCGCATAGGCCGACTGCCACAGCAGGAAGTTCGAAAGCCGCACCTCGCCCGAGGTACGGATGAGCAGGTCGAGGGGGGGCATATCCGCCGTGTCGAGATGCGCCTCAATCGCCTCGGCGGTGATCGGGCCGGCGGCGGCGGCCGCGTTTGCGGCGCGCACCAGTTCGTCCTGGGCGCCATAGTTGAGCGCGACCGCCAGCGTCGTACGCCGGTTGTGCGCGGTCCGCTCGATCGCATTGTCGATCAGCGCGACCACGTCGGGCGCCAGCGCGCGCCAGTCACCGATCACTTTCAACCGGACGTCGTTGGCGGCGAACTCGTCGAGATCGGACAGGATGAAGCGCTTCATCAGCCCCATCAGGTCGCTGACTTCCTCTTCGGGGCGCTTCCAGTTTTCCGACGAAAAGGCATAGAGCGTCATCGCCTCCAGCCCCATATCCGCCGCCGCGCGGACGATCGTGCGGACCGCGTCGACACCCGCCTTGTGGCCGGCGACGCGCGGCAGGAAGCGCTTCTTGGCCCAGCGGCCGTTGCCATCCATGATGATGGCAACATGGCGCGCGCCGTGATGCTGAATCGTCACGGAAAGCCTCAGAGCCCGTTCGTGTCGAGCGAAGTCGAGACACGTGACGTCGGGCGCGAACTCGCCGTATCCCGACTTCGCTCGACACGAACGGAACAGAGGTGCGTGCTTGGCGGCACTAGCCCAGAATTTCCTTTTCCTTCGCCGTCGCTGCTGCGTCGATTTCCGCGATCGTGGCGTCGGTCAGTTTCTGCACCTCGGTCTCGGCGCGCTTGCGCTCGTCTTCGCTGATTTCCTTCTTGTTCTCGTCGGCCTTCAGATTGTCCATGCCGTCGCGGCGGACGTTGCGGACGGCGACACGCGCCTTTTCGGCATATTGGCCCGCCAGCTTCGACAGTTCCTTGCGGCGTTCCTGCGTCATCTCGGGGATCGGCAGCCGCAGCGTCTGGCCATCGACGATCGGGTTGAGGCCGAGCCCGGCCGACCGGATCGCCTTGTCGACCGGGCCGACGTTCGATTTGTCCCATACCTGCACCGACAGCATCCGCGGTTCGGGCGCGCTGACCGACGCGACCTGGTTCAGCGGCATGTGGCTGCCATAGACTTCGACAGTCACCGGATCGAGCAGCGCGGTGTGCGCGCGGCCGGTGCGCAGGCCCGCGAGGTCGCTCTTCAGCGATTCGACCGCGCCGTGCATGCGGCGTTCGAGGTCGGCCTTGTCATATTTCGCCATCGTCTTTTCCTCTCTTGAGTCTATCAGTCGTCGCTGCGGACGATCGTGGCAACGCCCTCGCCCGCCAGCACGCGCGCCAGATTGCCGGCCTCGCGAATGTTGAAGACGACGATCGGGATATTGTTGTCGCGGCAGAGCGCGACCGCGCTTGCGTCCATGACCTTCAGATTGTCGGCCAGCACGCGGTCATAGCTCAGCGTGTCGTACCGGACCGCCGACGCATCCTTCTTCGGATCGGCATTATAGACGCCGTCGACGCTGGTGCCCTTCAGCAGCGCGTCGCATTTCATCTCGGCGGCGCGCAGCGCGGCACCGCTGTCGGTGGTGAAATAGGGCGCTCCGACACCCGCGGCAAAGATCACGACGCGACCCTTTTCCAGATGACGTTCGGCGCGGCGGCGGATCACCGGCTCGCACACCTTGTCCATCTCGATCGCCGACTGGACGCGCGTCTGGACGCCAAGCTGTTCGAGCGCATTCTGCATCGCGAGCGCGTTCATCACCGTTGCGAGCATGCCCATATAGTCGGCCTGCGCCCGGTCCATGCCCTTGGCGGCGCCCGCCATGCCGCGAAAGATGTTGCCGCCACCGATCACGAGGCAGATTTCGAGCCCGCGCTCCTTCGCCGCTTTCACCTCGGCGGCCATGCTCGCGACGGTTTCGGGATCGATCCCGAACGGGGTCTGACCCATCAGCGCCTCGCCCGACAATTTGAGCAGGATGCGTTTCATGCCGGGCAGAGCCATGTGGGGGGAACCTCTTGCAAACTCACAAAATGCGAATGGCGCGCACCCTAGAGAGAGTACGCGCCATTGCCAAGCGGACTGCCGCGCCAAAGCGCAGCAATCCGGTTCTTCTCTTTAGACGCCGGCGGCCGCCGCGACTTCGGCGGCGAAATCGCTCTCTTCCTTCTCGATGCCTTCACCGAGCTGGAAGCGGACGAAGCCCTTGAGCGTGATCGCGGCGCCGACGTCCTTGCCGGCAGCGGCGACGACTTCGGCGACCGGGGTCTTGCCGTCCATCACGAACAGCTGCGACAGCAGCGCGTTTTCCTTGCGGTACTTGGCGATCGTGCCGTCGACCATCTTCGCAACGATGTCGGCAGGCTTGCCCGACTGGGCCGCTTTTTCTTCCGCGATCGCGCGTTCGCGCGCAACGAGGTCGGCGTCGAGATCGTCGCCGTTCAGCGCCAGCGGATTGGCAGCCGCGACGTGCATCGCGAGCTGCTTGCCCAGCGGTTCGAGAACGTCGGCGCCAGCGGTCGATTCGAGTGCGACGAGCACGCCGATCTTGCCCATGCCCGGCGCGACGGCGTTGTGGACATAGCCGGTGACGACGCCTGACGTGACCGACAGGATCGCGGCACGACGCAGCGACTGGTTCTCGCCGATCGTCGCGATGTTGCTGGTCAGCTTCTCGGCGACGGTGCCGCCGGTCGGATAGCCCGCAGCATTAAGCGCGTCGATGTCGGTGATGTTGTTCGCGAGCGCGACCTGGGTCACGTCGCGGACGAATTCCTGGAACTGCTCGTTCTTGCCGACGAAGTCGGTTTCGCTGTTCACTTCGACGAGCGCGCCCTTCGCGCCGTCGGTGGCAAAGCCGACCAGACCTTCGGCAGCGACGCGGCCGGCCTTCTTGGCAGCGGCGGCGAGGCCCTTGGTGCGCAGCCAGTCGATCGACGCTTCGATGTCGCCGTTGTTTTCGGCGAGCGCCTTTTTGCAATCCATCATGCCGGCGCCGGTGCGGTCGCGCAGTTCCTTGACGAGAGCGGCCGTAATCTCAGCCATGGGAGTTTCCTTTCCAAAAGGGCGGGCATTTTTCTGCCCGCGGGACGCCCGCGCGCTTGGCGGGGCGATAAGTCAAAGCAATGACAAGGGACGGCGCCGATCAATACCGCGCCGTCCCGTCATGCCGGCGAGCGATTACGCGTCGCTCTGACGTTCGGTTTCGGCGGCCGCTTCGGCGGGGACCTGTTCGTCTTCGGTCACCGGAGCGGCAACCTCGGCAGCCGGAGCGGCTTCTTCGGTCAGCACAGCTTCGGCGGCGGGCTCGACAGCAGCGCCAAGATCTTCGCCGCGGCTCGCGCGCGCCTGCTGGCCGCCACGCGTGGCCGCCTGGGCCACCGCGTCGCAGTAAAGGCGGATGGCGCGCGCGGCGTCATCGTTCGCCGGAACCGGGAAGGCGATGCCGTCGGGCGAAACGTTCGAATCGAGGATCGCGACGACCGGAATGCCAAGGACATTGGCTTCCTTGATCGCCAGCTCTTCCTTGTTCGCGTCGATCACGAACATCACGTCGGGAATGCCGCCCATGTCGCGGATGCCGCCGAGCGACATTTCCAGCTTGTCGCGTTCGCGGGTGCGGTTGAGCACTTCCTTCTTGGTGAGGCCCGAGGTGTCGCCCGAAAGCTGCTCTTCGAGCGTCTTGAGGCGCTTAATCGAGTTCGAGATCGTCTTCCAGTTGGTGAGCATGCCGCCCAGCCAGCGATGGTTGACGAAATGCTGGCCCGAGGCGCGCGCCGCATCGGCGATCGGCCCCTGCGCCTGGCGCTTGGTGCCGACGAACAGCACCTTGCCGCCGGCAGCGGCGGTCGAGGCGACGAAGTCCAGCGCGCGCGCGAAAAGCGGCACGGTCTGCGACAGGTCGAGGATGTGGATGCCGTTGCGCGCGCCGAAGATATACGGCTTCATGCGCGGGTTCCAACGGTGGGTCTGGTGGCCGAAGTGGGCGCCAGCTTCGATAAGATTCTGCATCGTGACGACAGGTGCCGCCATGGTCTTTCTCCTTCCGGTTGGTCCTCTGGAAAGCAAGAACCGGGTGTCGCAAGCGACGGATCCCGGCACCGGTTATGTGCGCCTTCCATGTGGAATGGGCGGCCCGTTAGACGGCCCGGCCCCTAAAAGCAAGGGCGAACAGCGATCGGGAGAGGCATTCGCCCCGAACAGCAAAATCATTCCGGCGATAAAACGACTCCGTTCGTCGCATTTATCTTGAGAACAAAACGAGAACATGGAACGAAATGCCCAACGAAACCGTCGCTGGTTAACAATAGGTTTCGCACACAGAAGCCGGAAGGACAAGATCATGGTTCAGGTCGCCGCTGCCCTCCTTTTCGCCGTTGCCGCAGGCCTCGGCCTCACCGTCATTCTTGCGATGCTGAAGAATAACGACGCCGCGATTCTCTCGGCGTTGCTCGGCGAAGGCGCGTTCCCCGTCGAGGCGGCGCCGCAGCCCGGCCCCGCTCCTGCCGTGATTACGCTTCGCCGTTCGCCTGAACGCCGCGCGGGCCAGCGCCCGGTTCGCAGCATCGTGCACCTGCAACCGCAGCTCAGCCGCGCCGCCTGACCCTTGCATAGCTGGCAATGCCGAACGGCAGCAGCGCTACATAAAGCGCGCAGACCGCGAGGAGCGTAAGCCAGGGCGCCGTGACGAGCGCCGCGCCCAGCAGCCCGATTCCGGCCAGAGCGAACAGCCGCCACGACCGGCGCAGGCGGATCGACGACCAGCTAAAGGTCGGGATGGCCGAGATCATCAGCATGGCGACGCCGAGCGCCCACGGCATCACGACATACCATTCGCGGAACAGATCGTTGCCGGTGCTGAGCCACAGATAGACGGGGACAAAGGACAGGCCCGCACCGGCGGGCGCCGGAATCCCGGTCATGAAGCCGGCCGCCTTGTGCGGCTGAACGTCGGCATCCATCCGCGAATTGAAACGCGCAAGGCGGAGGGCGCAGCAAACCGCCAGCGCGAGGGCGGCGGTCCAACCGAATTTCGGCGCATTGTCGAGCGACCACAGAAACAGGATCATCGCCGGCGCGACACCGAAGGCGATGACGTCGGACAGCGAATCGAGCTCGGCGCCGAACTTGCTTTGCGCGCGCAGCAGCCGCGCGATGCGACCGTCCATCCCGTCGAGCACGCCGGCGAAGATCACCGCCGCCAGCGCCTTTTCCCACTCCTCGCCGATCGCGAAGCGGACGCCGGTCAATCCGAAACAGAGCGCGAGCGCGGTGATCGCATTGGGCGCGAAGGCCCGCAACGGGATACCGCCGACCCGGCGGCGGGCGGCTGCGCGATCGGTTTCGGTGTCCGCCTGCGGCTCGTCCGCCATCTTACTGCCCGATGCCGTCGAGGATCTGGGCCTGGCCGATCCGCGCGATCACCGTCTCGCCGGCGAGCGCGCGCTGGCCGAGCAATATCTGCGGCGTCGTACCCGCGGGGAGATAAACGTCGACGCGGCTGCCGAAGCGGATCAGTCCGACGCGCTGGCCGGTCTGAAGCTCGGTCCCCATGCTGACGAACGGCATGATACGCCGCGCCACGAGCCCGGCGATCTGCGTGAAGCCGATCCGCACCCCGTCGGCGCGCTCGACGACGAAATGCTGGCGTTCATTCTCCTCGCTCGCCTTGTCGAGGTCGGCGTTGACGAACTTGCCGGGAATATAAACAAGCTTGCGGAGCGTGCCCGCGACGGGCGTGCGGTTGATATGGACGTCGAAGACGCTCATGAAAATCGAGACGCGCAGCATCGTCGCATCGGCGAGACCGTCGGGTCCGGCGATCTCCGGCGGCGGGGGCACCTCGGCGATCTGGGTGACCAGACCGTCGGCGGGCGCGACGACGATGTCGCCGCCGCTCGGCGTGACCCGCACGGGATCGCGAAAGAAAGTACCGACCCAGATGGTCACGCCCAGCATCAGCCAGCCGAGTATTTCCCAGCCGAGCAGCCAGAAGCAGAGGGTGACGACCCCGGCGATCAGCAGGAACTTGCGCCCTTCGGGGTGCACCGAGGGCCAGCGCCACTTGATGCCGCCGCCGGGGCGGTTGGAAGAGATGATTGTCGACATGGCCTATCTTCTAGGGGGGCCGCCGCGCCGTGACAACGGAATAAGACACCAAGGTTCCGGCACTGAAGCCCGGCGCGTCGGGGTGCGACGGGGCAGTTGAACAATCGCGCGGCTTTGCCTAAGGCCCGCTGCAACTCCGACTCCCCAAGGAAAAAGGCGCACAGCATGGGCAAGATCAAGGTAGCGAATCCGGTCGTCGAACTCGACGGCGACGAAATGACCCGGATCATCTGGCAATGGATCCGCGAGCGCCTGATTCTTCCCTATCTCGACATCGACCTGCATTATTACGACCTCGGGATCGAGGAACGCGACCGTACCGACGACAAGATCACCGTCGAGGCCGCGAACGCGATCAAGAAGCACGGCGTCGGCGTGAAGTGCGCGACGATCACGCCCGACGAAGCCCGCGTCGAGGAATTCGGGCTTAAGAAGATGTGGAAGTCGCCGAACGGCACGATCCGCAACATCCTGGGCGGCGTCGTGTTTCGCGAACCGATCGTCATGCGCAACGTGCCGCGGCTCGTCCCCGGCTGGACCGACCCGATCGTCGTCGGCCGTCACGCCTTCGGCGACCAGTATAAGGCGACCGACTTCCGCGTCCCCGGCCCCGGCAAGCTGCGCCTGGTGTTCGAGGGCGAGGACGGCACGCTGATCGACGAGGAGGTGTTCCAGTTCCCCTCGTCCGGCGTCGCCATGGGCATGTACAACCTCGACGATTCGATCCGCGACTTCGCGCGCGCCAGCCTGAACTACGGCATCGCGCGCCAGTGGCCGGTCTATCTGTCGACCAAGAATACGATCCTCAAGGCCTATGACGGCCGCTTCAAGGATCTGTTCGAAGAAGTGTATCAGACCGAATTCAAGGCCAAGTTCGACGAACTCGGCATCACTTACGAACACCGCCTGATCGACGACATGGTCGCGTCGGCGCTCAAATGGAGCGGCAAGTTCGTCTGGGCCTGCAAGAATTACGACGGCGACGTTCAGTCGGACACCGTCGCGCAAGGCTTCGGCTCGCTGGGCCTGATGACCAGCGTGCTGATGACCCCCGACGGCAAAACGGTCGAATCGGAAGCGGCGCACGGCACCGTCACCCGCCACTATCGCATGCACCAGCAGGGCAAGGCGACGTCGACGAACCCGATCGCGTCGATCTTCGCATGGACCGGCGGCCTCAAGCACCGCGGCAAGCTCGACGGCACCCCCGAGGTGACGAAATTTGCCGACGACCTGGAAAAAATCTGCGTCGCGACGGTCGAAAGCGGCAAGATGACAAAGGATCTCGCGCTGCTGATCGGTCCCGACCAGAACTGGCTGACCACCGAAGGCTTCTTCGAGGCGATCGTTGAAAACCTCGACAAGAAGATGGGCGCCTGACCTTCGCCCGATAAACAACCAAAAAGGTTGGGATAGATATCTAGCCAATCGGGGCCGGCCTGCATAAGGTCGGCCCTTATGGTATCGGAACAGGAAACTTCGCTGATCGGCGACGCGCTGGTCGTGCTGGGCGCCGCGGGCGTCGTCATTCCCGCCTTCGCGCGTTTCAAAATCTCGCCGGTGATCGGCTTCATTCTCGTCGGGCTGCTCGTCGGCCCCTCGGGCCTTGGATCGCTGACCGGCGACTACCCATGGCTTCGCCACGTCACGATCGGGTCGGCCGAGGAAATCGCGCTGTTTGCCGAACTCGGCATCGTCCTGCTGCTCTTCTCGATCGGCCTCGAACTGTCGTTCCGGCGGCTGTGGCAGCTTCGCAAGCTTGTGTTCGGCGTCGGCGCCGCCGAATTGACGCTGTGCGGGTTGATCCTCGGCACCGCGCTGCTGCTGCTCGGCAATCTGTCGAGCGCTGCCGCATATGGGCTCGGCATCGCGCTCGCGCTGTCGTCGACCGCGCTCGTGCTACCGATCGCCGGAACCCAGTCCGCGGTGGGGAAATCCGCCTTTTCGATGCTGCTGTTCGAGGATCTGGCGCTCGTCCCGATCATCTTCGTCCTCGCCGCCCTCTCTCCCACCGCGGCGGGGAACAGCACCGACTTGCTGCTCACAACGCTGTGGCAAGGTGTGCTCGTAGTCGCCGGGCTCGCCGCTGGCGGCTGGTTCCTGCTGCCGAAGATCTTCTCGCAGGCCGCCCGGGCGAAGGACCCCGAGCTGTTCCTCGCGGCGAGCCTGCTTGTGGTGATCGTCGCCGCGCTCGCGACGGCTGCGGTGGGCCTGTCGCCGATCGTCGGCGCGCTGCTTGCCGGCCTGATGATCGCCGAAACCGAATATCATAACGAGGTCGAGGCGATCACCGCGCCGTTCAAGGGGCTCGCGCTCGGCGTGTTCCTGATCAGCGTGGGCATGGGTCTGAACCTCAAGAGCATCGCCGCGCTATGGCCGCAACTGATCGCGGCGGTGGTCGGGGTGGTGCTGGTCAAGGCGGTCGTCACCGCCGCCCTGCTCCGCTTCTCGGGCGTCGCGCGGCGCGGCACGGCGGCAGAGGTCGGCCTGCTGATGTCCAGCCCGTCGGAAACCACGTTGATCGTGCTTGCGACCGCGTTGCAGGCACAACTCATCGGCCGCGACACCGCCGAGTTCTGGCAGCTCGTCACCGCGATCGGCCTCACGATCACGCCGCTGCTCGCCCGCGTCGGCCACGACATTTCGCGGCGTATCGAGATGCGCAACGCCGACGCCGAATCCGACGAGGAGACCCCTCCCAGCCGCACCGTGATCATCGGCTTCGGCCGCGTGGGCCGGATCGTTGCCGAACTGCTGAATGAACATGGACGCTCTTATGTCGCCGTCGATGCCGATATCGACACGGTCGCGTCGGCGCGGCGCGACGGCTTTTCGGTGCGCTTCGCCGACGTCGCACGCCCGGGGAGCCTCGACAAGTTGGGGATCGAAACCGCGGAAGCAGTCGTGCTGACGATGGACGATCCGGTGCAACAACTTCGCATGACGCGCCAGCTTCGCGCGAAGCATCCCGACTTGCCGATCATTTCACGCGCGCGGGGCGCCGACCATGCCGCCGCCCTCTATCGGGCGGGAGCAAGCGATGCGGTGCCCGAAACACTCGAAAGCTCGCTGCAACTCGCCGAAGCGGTGCTGGTCGACCTCGGCGTCGCGATGGGGCCGGTGATCGCCTCGATCCACGATGTCCGCGCGAAGATGCGTCACGACATCATGACCAAGGGCGAACTCGACCACCAGCCGCGCATTCCGCGGTTGCGGACGCCGGGGAGCTAGCGCCCGCCCGGTGCCGCCGGCGTCGCTTCCCTGTTCCCCGCCGCGTCGAGTGCCGCAACATCGGCGAGCGTCATGCCCTTCGGCAGGATCGCGAGCGACCATTGCCGCGCAGGCACGAGATAGGTTTTCGCCAGCCGCTGAATGTCGGCGGGCGTGATCGAGGAAATTGTCTGTTCGATCGACAGCGCCGCGGCGGCGACACGCGGATCGCGCGTCGCGCCTTCCAACAGGAACATCCAATAGACATTGCCCGTCGAGGCCCGCGCAATCTGTTCACGCAGCGGCCCTGCATTGCGCGCCAGTTCGTCGGCGCTGACCGGGTTGGCGGCAAGATCTGACGCGATATCCCTTGCAATGCCATAAAAGCGATCGACGTCCTTCGGCGCGAGCAGACTGCCGACGAGCAGATAGCCACCGCTGCCGTCGAATCCCGTCGGCCAGTGGCTGTCGACGACCGGGCCGTAGCTCGCCCCCTGTTCGGCGCGCAGCCGGTCGAACAGCCGGTCGTTGAAGATCGCCGCCAATATGTCGAGCCCGTGGGCATCGCGCGGACTGGCGAGCCCGCCGCCGGTCGGCCATGCGGTCATCGCCGCCGCCTGCCCCTTGTCGCCCCTGTGATAGGCGATCGTCGGGGTGCTGTTATGCTTCGCGAACGCAACCTTTTGCCCGGTCGGCGGCGCAATCTCCTGCCGCGGCGGCAGCGCGCCGAGCGTGCTGGCGAGGATCTGCCTGTAATCGACCGTCGAAAGATCGCCGAAAATCTGGACCTCGACAGGGCCGCTGGCCAGCCTTGGTTCCCAGAAGGCGCGGAAGGCCGCGGGGGTCAGCGCCGATATGGCCGCCTTGTCGGGTGCCTCCCAACGCGCGTCGCCGCCCGTCAGCCATCCGCGCAGATTGCGGTCGAGCACGGCGTTGGGCGTGGCATCGTTCAGGTCGTAACCGGTCAGATAGCCAACGCGCAGCCGCTCCACCGGCGCCGGATCCCAACGCGGGTTGGCGAGCTTCGCGGCGATCAGCTTCATCTGGTCGGCAAGGTCGGCGGGCCGGCTTTCGGCCGACAGCTCGAACGCATCGTCCTCGACCGAGAAATTCATCTGGATCTGGCGCCCGTTGGTAAGCTGGTCGATCTCGTTCTGACCCCATGGGCCGATCCCGCTTGCAACCAAGGCGTAATCGCCGGTCCAGAGCAGATTCGGAGCGTCGGCGGCGACGCTGCGGTTGCCCGTACCGAACCGGACGTTGACCCGCACCTTGCCCGGTTCGACCTGATTGTTCGAAACGAGCGCGGTTACGCCGTTCGCGAATTCGATCCGCTCGGCGCGCAGACCGGTGATCGGGGTCGTCGACACGATCGTTCCGGGTTTTCCGATCGCTGGCAATTGCGCGAAGTCCACCTTTGCATCGGCGAGCCGGTCATCGCGAACCTTCGCGGGCGCCGCCAGCGCAGCGACCAGCGCGCCGTCGCCGCCAGGGACGCTCGTCGGGGTCGTCAGCACGACGCGCGTCACCGGTGCGGTGAAGATCGCCTTGCTGATCTGCAGCATCGCCTGGGGCGTCGCGGCGGCGCGGATCGCCTTGAACATGTCGACCTGCCCCTGCGGGCTGGTCACGGTTTCCCCGATATCGACCGCGCGCACCATGTCGTCGGCAAGCCGTGCGCCGGGTTCGTTGCGGGCGTTTTCAAGGTCCTTTTGCAGGAAGGCCTGGATCTCGTTCGCCTCGCGGTCGATATCGGCCTGCGACGGCGGGGTCGTCACCGCATCGGCGATCACCCCGCGCACGTCCGCCAGCGCGGCTTTCCAGTCGCTGAGCGGCACGATCTGCGCCATCGTCACATCGGCGCTCCGGCTGATATATTGCTGCTCGACCGTGGCGACGAGATAGCTGCCGCCCGCGCGGGCGCGATTTTCGAGCCGCCGGTTGACGAGCGCCTGGGCGATGAATTCCAGATAGAGCCGCCGCGTATTCTCGACCGTGTCGATCCGTTTCTGCCACGGGCGGATCATCGCGAGCGTCAGCGCGAGCGGCTGGTTCGCCTCGACGATCACTTTCGCCACCGGTCCCTTGGGGTCCGGCTTGCCGAAATCGGGTTGCTTCGGCGCCGCGCCCTCGCCGCGCCAGTCGCCATAATATTTGGCGATCAGCCGCGCGAACTCGGCGGGGTCGCCATCGCCCGAAATCACGACGACCGCGCGTTCCGGCCGGTACCAGCGATTGTGGAATGCCTGTACGGCGGCCGCCCGCGCCGCGCCGAGCGACTGCACCGTGCCGATCGGCGAGCGGTCGCCGAGCAGTTGCCCCGCGAAGAAGAAAGCGGTCGTCTGGTCGGCGATCCGCTTTTGCGGGCCGTCGGATTCGCGAAGCTCCGACAGCACGACGCCGCGCTCGGCGGTCACCGCCTCGTCCGAAATCCGCGGCTCGCGCACCATGCCCGCGAGCAACTTCATGCTTTCGTCGAGATTGGCGGGCGTCACGCTCGGCAAATCGAGTTGGTAGACGGTCTGCGTCGGGGTGGTTTGGGCGTTGGAATCGCTGCCGAAGGTCACCCCGAACCGCTGCCAGATGCGCTTCGTCTCGCCGTCGGGAATATGTTCCGACCCGCGAAAGGTCAGATGTTCGAGCAGATGCGCGAAGCCGCGTTCCTGATCGGTCTCGAACATCGACCCGACATCCATGCGCACGCGGATCGATACCTGACCGGGCGGCACGCCATTGTTGCGAACGGCGTAGCGAACGCCGTTGGGAAGCTCGCCGAACTGCCAGGCTGTGTCGCGCGGTATGTCGCTGCCCGCATAGAGCCAGCTATCGTCCTGGGCCGTCGCGACCGACGCGGCTGGAACCGGGCCGTCCTGCGCGGCGGCGGGCGGCGCGACCAGCAATGCCAATGCGGCGGCCGGGAGGATGGATCGAAGGGCGGGAAAGGGCATCGCCACGGGAGAATAGGCCATTGCCGCCTCTTATCGCGTTCGAACCTTGCTGGCCACTGAACTTCGCCCGCCCGCCGCGCCGCGCGGACCGCTTGTCCTTCGCCTCCCTTCGGCCTAGCCAGTGGCAATGGAAGCCTCGTCCGCCCCCCTCGCCGCGCTCGTCCAGATGACGAGCGGCATCGATCCCGCCGTCAATCTCGACACGATCGACCGCGCCATGGCCGATGCCGCCGAACGCGGGGCCACGATGGTCTTCTTGCCCGAAATGTCGGTGCTGCTCGATCGCGACCGGCAGCGGTCGGCGGCGCATATCGTCCGCGAGGCCGACAGCCCCTGGCCCGCCGCCTTGCAGGGCATGGCGCAGCGCCACGGGCTTTGGCTGCACACGGGCTCGATCCCGCTGCTCTCCGACGACGGCACGCGCCGCGTCAACCGCAGCCATGTCATCGATGCGGAGGGACGCATCAGGGCGCGGTACGACAAGATCCACATGTTCGACGTCACGCTGCCATCGGGTGAGAACTGGACCGAATCGGCCGCCTATGCCGGCGGGGCGTCGGTCGAGCTTGTCGACACCCCGCTTGGCCGGCTTGGCCTCAGCATCTGTTACGACCTGCGATTTCCCGAACTCTATCGCGCCCTTGTCGACCGAGGCGCAACGCTGATCGCGATTCCCGCGGCCTTCACGGTGTCCACCGGCGAAGCGCATTGGCATATATTGCTGCGCGCGCGCGCGATCGAAACGGCATGCCATGTTCTGGCCGCGGCGCAAGGCGGATTGCATGCCGATGGGCGCGCCACCTATGGCCACAGCCTTGCGATCGATCCGTGGGGCGCGCTTCTTGCCGAGGCTCCGGCCGGCGATGCCGCAGGCGGTCAAGAGTATCGCCTGATACTCGCGCCGATATCGGTCGACGCCGGTGTCAAGGCGCGGCACGCTATTCCGCTCGCACGCTCACGCGCCGTGCGCTCGATCGACCTGTAGGGCGTCGACCACCCCGCTCCGCGCGCCCGGGGGCAAGGCTTTCCCTTATCCGAAACCCCGCACAGGAGACGAGCCCCTGACGCACAAAGGGCCCCGGACGACGTCCGGAGCCCTTTGGTATATCGTCGATCAGCCGTGGATTACGGGCTGGTCGGGGTGTCGTCGTTGTTGTCCGACGCGATGATGATGCCACCGACGATCGCGATCAGCGCGATGAGGCCGATGATCCAGCCCGAGCCGCTCAGTTCGCTCTTGCCGTCCAGATTCGACGTCGCACGAGCCGATTCGAGCGAGGTGGCAGCCGACGCCGCAACCGGCGCTGCAACCATCGAAGTCGCTGCGAGGGAGATCGCAACTTTCTTAAGCAGGTTCATCTTTTTCTCCGTCCACTGGAACTTGTCTTCTCGAATCACGCCAAAGACATAGCCCTGACATGAATCTGCCTAGTCTCTTTAGGCATAGTCGAAGTCGATTGCAACGACGATCTGCCCTACCCGTCCAATTGTTATGAAATTGCTAAATCAGCAAAAAAGAGCCGAATTGGACCCCATTATCCCCGCCGGACGCGGTCGAACGGCTCGCTGGTGACAGGGTAGCCGAGATGGCCCGGAATGCACAGGTGCGAAGCCCCGTCGCGATCCTCGATCCAGGGCGTGATCAGGTCGACCGGAAAGTCGTTCGCGTGCCTTGAAAATCCATGAAAATCAGACTCTTGAGCCAGTTTTTCGAGGTTGCGGCGGGTCGGAAAGATGATCGATATCTCGCCGCGATCGGCCATCGCCAGCGCATCCCGTGCGCTCGCCCAGAAGATGTGGCTATGTTCGGCTTCCTCGACGGTCAGTTCATGTCCGTGCGGCGGCGCGGCGACGGCATAGAAGCGTGTGTCGAATGTCCGCGCCTCTTTGAAGTTCGGACACCAGCGCGCGAAGGGCACCAGTGAATCGAGTCCGATTCGTTCGCCGCGCGCCGCAAGAATGTCGGAGAGCAATGTACCGCCCAGCAAAGCTTCGCGGATTGCCGGCAAATCCTTGTCCGCAAGCGTCGGCCAGCCGACCGCGAGCCCGGTTTCCTCGAGCGTCTCGCGAAGCGCGGCAACCCGCGCGGCCCCGTCGGGATCGCCGGCGGCGAACCCGTGCCGCTCCGCCACGACATGATCGTCGGGATCGACACGCCCGCCGGGAAAGACGACGGCGCCTGCGGCGAATGCCATGTTAGTTGCCCGCTTTACCAGCAGGATCTCGTCCGGGCCGTCGTCCGCCGCGGGGCGCATGATGACGAGCGTGGCGGCGGGAATTGCGCCGTCGGGCAGCGTGGTGGCAGAAGCTGGAGCTGTATCGGTCATGGCAAAATCGATAACCCCGCTTCGCCCGATTGTCATCCGGCGAGGATGACAGGCCATTGCGGCCAGGCCGCCGGGGGTGCAAGATGCTCCTTATCCGGCGCGGCTGATCGGGAGCAGAGCGATGGGAATATTGGAGATTCTGGGCGTCGCCGGCAGTTTGAGCCTGCTCGCCGGCTGGCGGCTCTATCTCACGATTCTGGTTACCGGCATTGCGATGCACTTCGGCTGGCTGCCGCTGCCCGAGCATCTGAAGGCGCTGCAGGTGCTCGCGAATCCGTGGGTATTGGGGGTCGCGGCGACCGGTACGCTCGCCGAGTTCCTTGCCGACAAGGTCGCCTGGATCGATTCGGTCTGGGACACGGTCCACAGCTTCGTCCGGCCGCTCGGCGGCGCGCTGCTCGCGCTCGCGCTCGTCGACAGCAGCGATCCCGCGTGGCAGGTGATCGCCTTCATCCTCGGCGGCGGCGGCGCGCTGCTCAGCCACGGCGCCAAGGCGACGACGCGCGCGGTCGTCAACGTCAGCCCCGAACCATTCAGCAATGTGGCGGTCTCGACAGGCGAGGATGTCGCGACAGGCGGGCTGCTCGCGCTGGCGATCGCCTATCCGCCGCTTGCAATCGTCATCGCCATCCTGCTCGCGGTCGCCGCGATCCTGGTGATTATCGCGCTCCGCCGCCTGCTCCGTAACATCAAGTCGACGCTGAAACGCGCGCTGGGAGACGAGCCGGCCGAGCCAGCGCTGCCGCCGGTTTAGGCGGGCAGCAATTCCTTGAGCGGCTTTTCGGTGTCGGCGAGCTGTTCGGGGGTGGCACGGAGGCCGGCGGTGACGAGCATCCGGCCCTGGACATAGTCCCTGGTGGCATTGACGCAATCGAGCGCGATGACCTTGCCCGCCTTCAGATAGATCACCGAGAAGCTGCGGCTCGCGGGGTCGCCGCGGAGTACCGTCTGGTCGTGCCCGGTCGACAGTCCCGCCGTCTGCAGTTTGAGATCGTACTGGTTCGACCAGAACCACGGGATCGCATGATAGGGCGCCTCGTCGCCGACGATACCCTTTGCGACGACATTCGCCTGATCGTTCGCATTCTGGACCGATTCCAGGCGGATCGTCGCCCCTTCGGCAAAATGATTCTCGTGCGCGGCGCAGTCGCCGATCGCGTAGATGTCGGGCAGGCTCGTCCTGCACAGGCGATCGACGAGAACCCCGTTGCCGCCCTCGGCCCCCGCCGCGATCAGCGGACCGGTCGCCGGAACGATACCGATGCCGACGATCACCAGATCGGCGGGAATGATCTCGCCGTCGGCGAGCCGCACGCCCGTGACATGCGTATCGCCCTCGATCGCCTCGACGCACACGCCAAGCCTGAGGTCGACGCCATGATCGCGATGCTCCTTCTCGTAGAAGCGCGACAGTTCGACGCCTGCGACGCGCGCGAGAACGCGATCCAGCGCTTCCAGAAGCACGACCTTCTTGCCCGCCTTGTTGAGCACGGCGGCCGCCTCGAGCCCGATATAGCCGCCACCGATCACGACGATCTGACCGGCGGTTTCCGACGCCGCCTTCATCGCATCGGCATCGGCCTTGGTTCGCACGCCCTGCACACCGGGCAAATCCCCGCCGGGGATCGGAAGCATCCGCGGGCTTCCGCCCGTCGCCCAGACCAGCTTGCCATAACCGATCGTCTCGCCGCCATCGGTCGTCACCGTGTGGCCGACCGGATCGACCGATACCACCCGCTTGCCGAGGAGCATCGTCACCTCGCGCTCGTCCCAATATTTGGCGGGGCGCAGCTGGATGCGTTCGAATTCCTTTTCGCCCGCGAAATATTCCTTCGACAAAGGCGGGCGCTCATAAGGCAGCTCGGGCTCGTCGCCGATGATCGCGATGCTGCCTTCGAACTTCTGCGTGCGCAGCATCACCGCAACCTGCGCGCCGCCGTGCCCGGCACCCACGATCACCACGTCGAATTTCATAATCCCTCCGCTACGGAACGCTTATTCTTTGCGGGCGTCCCTGACATGCGCGACCCCGCCAGACAAGAAACATTGCCTATCAGGCCCTATCCTGCCTGCACGACCAGTTCGTCGCGCAGCGCGATCAGGGCGGCGCCCAGCGCTTCGATTTCGGCCTCGCTGCGCGATCCCGCCACGATCGAGGCCGACAGGCAATATCCGGGCATGATCCCGGCAATCCCCGCTGCGACGGTCCACACCCCGCGGTGCGTAAATCCCTGATCGACCGCAAAGCCCTTGGCCGCCGCCTCGTCGACCTGCCGCGCATAGGTTTCGAAGGGCAGGTCGGCCTGCCACCGCACCGGTGCATAGCGGCGCACGAGTTCGGACGGCGCGACACCCTGCACCGCGGCAATCGCCCTGCCCGCCGCGCCACCGCCGAGCGGCTGTCGCTGACCGTCGGCGAGGCTGAGGCGCGTTCCCGCGTCGCTTTCGGCGCGGACCGCAAGTTGCATCCGGTCGCGCGATACGATTTTCCACAGGCCGACTGCCGCATCGGCGGCTTGCGCGAAGGCACCCATGCGCGGCAGCGCACGGTCAACCAGCCGGACGCCCACGCTGTCGCGCAGCACTTCCGCGGCCTGCCACGGCGCGGTCAGACGATACCGCTTGCTCGCGCCCTCGCGCTCGATGGCACCCTCGGCAACCAGCGTCTTCAACAGGTTGAGACAGCTCGACGGGCTGAGCCCGACGCTCCGTCCGATGTCGGACAGCGTCAATGCCCCCGCGTCGCCGAGCAGGCGAAGGATCGCAAAGGCTTGCGAAACGGAGCGCACGGGGCCGGTCATCGGCTGGTGGATATTTTCAACATGATGAAAAATCAATTCTTAATGTTGAAATGATGCAGAGGGAGGCATATCGCGCTATCGACACGAATCGAACGGGAGAATGCCCATGAGCCACTGCCTCGACGGAAAGGTCGTCGCGATCACCGGCGCGGGACGCGGGATCGGGCGCGAGCTTGCCCTTCATTGTGCAGCCCAGGGCGCGGCGGTCATCGTCAACGACCCCGGCGTAGCGCAGGCAGGCGACGGCGGCGACGCGACGCCTGCCGAAACCACCGCGAACGATATTATCGCCGCCGGCGGCAAGGCCGCCGCCAATTTCGGCAATGTCGCCGATCCGAAGGAAGCCGCCGGCATCATCGAAGATGCGGTCGCGAAGTTCGGCCGCATCGACGCGGTCGTGAACAACGCCGGTATCCTGCGCGACACCATCTGGCACAAGATGAGCTATGAGGACTGGAAAAGCGTCATCGAGGTGAACCTCACCGGCGTCTTCAACGTCTCGAAGGCCGCGACGCCATATTTCCGCGAGCAGCAGTCGGGCAGCTTCATTCACTTCACCTCGACCAGCGGCCTGATCGGCAACATCGGCCAGGCCAATTATTCGGCCGCCAAGCTCGGCGTCGTCGCGCTGTCGCAGTCGATCGCGCTCGACATGGCGCGCGTCGGGGTGCGGTCTAACTGCATCGCGCCCTTCGCCTGGAGCCGGATGACCTCGTCGATCCCCGCGACCACCCCCGCCGAGCAGGAACGCGTCAAGCGGCTGCAATCGATGTCGGCCGACAAGATCGCGCCGCTCGTCGCCTATCTCGCTTCCGACCTGTCGAAGGATGTGACGAACCAGATTTTCAGCGTCCGCAAGAACGAGATACTGCTCTTCTCCAAACCGCGCCCGGTGCGCTCGATGGCAAAGCTTGAGGGCTGGACCGCCGAGGCGATCGCCGACGAACTGATACCCGCCTTCCGCCCCGCTTTCGCGCGCGCCGACGAGGTTTCGGCGCATGTCTTCCCCTACGACCCGATCTGAGGAACAGCCCATGAGCAACGCCGGCATGGACGCGGACGTTTTCGAACAGTTTATCGACCAGCTTCAGCGCTATGTGCGCGATCGCCTGCTCCCCGCGGAAAAGGCGATCATCGAGAGCGACGCGATCCCCGACGACATCCTCGCAGAGATGCGCGACATGGGCCTCTTCGGCCTGACGATCCCCGAGGAGTTCGGCGGCGCCGGGATGAACGTCAGCCAGTATATCCGGACCATCCATACGATCAGCTATGCGATGCCTGCCTTCCGCTCGATCATCTCGATCAACATCGGCATGTTCGCCTCGGCGCTCAAGAATGGCGGGACCGAGGCGCAAAAGGCCGAATGGCTGCCGCGCGTCGCGGCGGGCGAGATCGCCTGTTTCGGGCTCACCGAACCCGGCTCGGGATCGGACTCGGCGGGGCTTCAGACAACGGCCACGCAGACCGACAACGGCTGGGTGCTGAACGGCACCAAACGCTACATCACCAATTCTCCTCATGCGAAGGTCGGCCTGATCATGGCGCGCACCAGCAAGGAGAATATGCCCAAGAACGCACATGTCTCCGCCTTCATCGTGCCCTTCGACGCCCCCGGCGTCAGCGTCGGCAAGTCCGACAAGAAAATGGGCCAGTCGGGCAGCCATATCGCCGATGTGATCCTCGAGGATGTCCGCGTCGGTGGCGAGGCGCTGCTCGGCGGCGAACTCGGCAAGGGGTTCGCCTATGCGATGATGAGCCTCGACAACGGCCGCATGTCGGTCGGCGCGGCGGCGACCGCCTATGCCCGCCGCGCGCTCGACAGCGCCATCCGCTACGCGACCGAGCGCAAGGCGTTCGGCGAGCCGATCGCGAACTTCCAGCTGATCCAGCAGATGCTCGCGCAGAGCGAGATCGACATCTATGCCGCCGAATGCATGATGGAGGATGTCACCCGCCGCGCCGACGCGGGCGAGAATGTTCTGCGCAAGGCCGCGGCATTCAAGGTCTTCGCCTCCGAAATGTGCGGCCGCGTCGTCGACGCCTGTGTCCAGGTCTATGGCGGCGCCGGCTATCTCGCCGAATATGACGCCGAACGCTTCTTCCGCGATGCGCGCATTTACCGCATCTACGAGGGCACGACGCAGATCCTGCAGCTCCAGATCGCAAAGCATATGCTGCGCGAATTTGCGGCGGCTAACTGATGTATCGCCTCCTTTCCGGCCTGTCGGTGATCGAGGCGTCTTCCTTCGTCGCCTCGCCCACGGCGGGCCTTTATTGCGCCCAGTTCGGCGCCGAGGTGATCCGCGTCGACCAGATCGGCGGCGGCCCCGATTTCCGCCGCTGGCCGGTGACAGCCGAGAACAACTCGCTCTATTGGGAAAATCTCAACCGCGCGAAAAAGTCGGTGGCGCTCGACCTCTCACGGCCCGAGGGACGTGAGCTGCTCAAGGAACTGGTGCGAGCGACGGGCCAGTTCATCACCAACTTTCCGGCCGAGGGCTTCCTGTCGCATGCGAAGCTCGCGGAGGGTCGCAGCGACCTGATCACCGTGCGCGTCATGGGTTGGGCCGACGGTTCGCCCGCGCTCGATTATACGGTGAACAACAGCGTCGGTTATCCGATGCTCACCGGCGCCGGCCCCGAACCTGTCAACCATGTCCTGCCCGCCTGGGATCTGCTCTCCGGCGCCTATGCCGCCTTCGCTCTGCTCGCGGCGATCCAGCGGCGCAGCGTCGGCGGCGAAGGCGGCGAGGTCCGCATTCCCCTGTCCGACGTTGCCATCGGCACCGTTGCGAACCTCGGCGGAATCGCCGAGGTCCTCTATTCGGGCGAGAACCGGCCACGGCTCGGCAATGCCGTCTATGGCCTGTTCGGCCGCGACTTCGTCACCCGCGACGGCCAGCGGACGATGATCGTCGTCGTCACCCCGCGCCAGTGGGCGAACCTGGTCGCGGCGCTAAATCTCGGCGACGCCATCGCGAACATCGAAAGCGCACGCGGGGTGTCCTTCGCCAAGGACGACGGCCTCCGCTTCACCCATCGCGACGCGCTCTACCCGCTCTTCGAGCAGGCGATCGCCTCCCGCGATCATGCCGACCTCGCCGCGGCCTTCGACGCGGGCGGGATCGTCCATTCGCCCTATCGCACCATGCTCGACGCGGTGCAGGACCCGACGCTCGTGGCGAACAATCCGATTTTCGGATCGGCCGAAAACCCCAGCGGCTTCGGCTATCCCGCCGCGGGCGCCTTCGCGACCATTCCGCAGGCCGAGCGTCAGCCCCCTCAACCCGCGCCGCGCAACGGCCAGCACAGCGAAGAAGTGCTGGCATCGCGTCTGTCGCTTTCCTCGGGCGAGATTGCTCGCCTGATCGACGCCGGTATTGTCGGTGTTAGCTGAGATCGCCTTCCCCCTTACCGTCACCCCGGACT